>NZ_JAYUPA010000098.1:0-6486 GCF_043760365.1 Armatimonas sp. | reverse complement strand
CCTGTAGCAAGCCCATTGCCTACTGTCTCAGTATCAAATTCGAACTCACCGAATCCAGGAATATTAACTCGGGATAGTCCTAGCGGATCGGTGAAGTTAATGGGGTCGTTGCCGCAGTAGGCGTAGAAGTTGGAGCCGCCGCCAAATCCAATCGGGTCTTCGCTGATGAACCTGCCTAAGCCCGGCGAGTAGTAGCGGTTTCTTGCGTAAACCAGTCCGCTTTCGTCGTGCTCCAGGCCGGTGAAGCCGTAGGGTTGACCGCCAAAACCATTGGAGTTGGTGGACGAGATTGTCTGGCCGAATGGGTCGAAGCTATTGGATTGTGCCACTTGACCGGCGTTGTTCAGAAGCGTGATGACGCTGCCGAGGTGGTCGGTGATGGTCGCGTTGCCGCCTAAACTCGCGTGGTTGTCTACGCCCGTGGTCTTGGCAAACACACCGCTGCCCGTGCCGCCGTGGCCCCACACGCTACTACTATTGACAAAAATCGTGACCAACAGCAACCAGAACGAGAAAACATTAAAAGAGTGGTCTGCCCCGTAATGAAAACTCCTATGGATTGGAGCCGTTTTCACGAATCGAAATCGGGTTGCTGAAGGCTCTAGTTTTGGCAAGAGAAGTACTCAAAACCTATGGTTTCCCGGCTGTTTTTCGGAGCATCCACCACACAAAAATGACTCGTGAAAAAGGCTCGATCATAATAATATGATTCAGCTACAGTACATACCCCGGAGCTTGCTCCGCATCCTGTTAGAATGCTGAGCGAACGCGAATGACTGCCTTGTGTCGTGAGCAGTCTACGTGCCATCTAGGTCACGCCGGGCTGTTCTAGAACCACCGGCGAAGCCGGATTCGGGTAGAAACCCCGAAGATTGCTCCGGTCGGAGCCTCATAAAATTTATTATTTCCTCTTTAAAACTTAAAATATTGTTATGGAATCCCGGACAAAAATCCCATCCATCAAAAAATAATAGATCATTACCATAGTGGTAAATACCGTTATCAACCATACTGCCTAATTTTTCAATAATCAATTTAGAAACTTCTTCTTGACTTAAACTTGACGTTCGTCTTACCCAACATCGAACCATACCTGACACACTTTTGTTAGCAGCTCCATCCATATCAGACACGAAAACAATCCATTCATTATTGTCGTGTTCAATTGCAAATATACAATAAAGGCTACTTTCAAAAATACATTGTAGCATTTTTCATCTTCTCTTTCAATCTCAGAACTGCTCAATATTGAATTCAACTAATTCGTTAGGATTCATTTGCCCAGAACGAACTCGCCTTCCGATCTCAAATGTTCGATGATGACCTCCTTTTATGTTAATAACAGTTCCTGGTTTAGTAAAGTTAGCACCAGTATGTGGATAACTTCGAAATCCTGCTATAGGGTCATTGCCTTGTGGGCCACCAAATCGAGTCAAGTCACTATTTGATAAATTTTGAACTCCACCATGCCCAACAGATTCACCGCCGGTAAGCTGTTCGGGGTTAATTCCATGATAACGGTTAATATTAGATTCTTCCGCTAGCTCACCTGCACGAGTATAGAAGCGTCCTGGGTTCGAATGAATTGGCGGTGTGTCGTAATTATGTACCCAGAACCAGTCACTACCGACCTTTTCTCTGACACCCCCGACGAAGTAGCTGTGTGTGCCTTCGACCTCAAAGTTATAAACGGTGGCGGGCTTTGTCTTCTTCTCAATCCGAACGATCTTCACCGACGGCCCAGCACGTGTCACAATCGCGTTGCCAATCGCCAGCCGTCCCGCAGGAGTCCAGCCGGTGCCTTCGACATAGAACGGGTGCTCTTTGGTCGTCTCAACCCGCATGCCGCCCTCAACCTCGATCACCAGCGTAGGCGAGGTGCGAATCTTTGTCCAGACAACTTTCTTCTCGACAACTTCGCCAGTCTTATCATCTTTGGAGACAACCTTATCGCCGACTTTGACGTTCTCGATTGCCTTGCTACTGCCATCGGCCATCAAGACAGGAGTACCAGCAACAAAACAAGGGCTTTTTGCCATGGGAGCCAGCCCCGCCCCCATACCTACCAGAGCGCCACCCGTCATCTGTCCCCAGCCGTCCATGTCCTGAGGAACGAGACCATTGAGAGCGGCCCCAAGGCCACACTGGTAGGCGTGCTGTCCAAACTGCGCGGCGGCCATACCAAACATCGCAGCACCCAGTTCAGGACACGCAATGCATGCTCCCGCAATCGCAGCTCCTTTGGCTTCGCCTATCGCAAAAGCTTGTGCGTCACGTTTCCATTGCTCCACGTCAAAGTCGTCGAAGTTCAGGTAGTCTTTCATCCTGAAGAGTCCTAGTGGATCGGTGAAGTTGATGGGGTCGTTGCCGCAGTAGGCGTAGAAGTTGGCCCCTCCACCAAAGCCTATCGGGTCTTCGCTGATGAAGCGTCCTAAGCCCGGCGAGTAGTAGCGGTTTCTTGCGTAGACCAGTCCGCTTTCGTCGTGCTCCAGGCCGGTGAAGCCATACGGTTGACCGCCGAAGCCGTTGCTGTTCGTGGACGAGATCGTCTGGCCGAACGGATCGAAGCTGTTCTGCTGAGCGGGTGCGCCCGAACTGTTCAGAAGCGTGACGACGCTACCTAAGTGATCCGTGATGGTCGCGTTGCCGCCTAAACTCGCGTGGTTGTCTACGCCCGTGGTCTTGGCAAACACACCGCTGCCCGTGCCGCCGTGGCTGCTCCAACCAGACCACTTGTACGAACGCGGAGAGTTCCCACTCACATTTTTAGAGATGCGACGGTTGTACAGATCGTAGCCAAACGTGCTGCTTTGACCACCTGAAGTCATCGAGGCAAGCTGACCGCGCACGTTCCAGCCAAGGTAGTCTGAGCCAAGGCGGGTCATGTTCCCGTTCGCGTCGTGATCCGCCGTTAAAGTCCCACTGCCGCTGGTCATCGAGGTCAGGCGGTTGGCCCAGTCGTAGGCGAACGCACGGGTGGACGTGGCGTTGTTCGTGACGGTCTCGCCAATGCGGTTGTTGGCATCATCGTAGGAATAATCGTACGTACTACCGCCCCGAACGGCCTTAGTCAACCGCCGGAGGCCATCATAAGTGTAGCTCGCCAACACCTGGGAGCCGTCCAGGCTCTTCTCCTGGGAGATCGCTCCGCTGGCATCGTAACTATACTTGCGCCCACGAACCAGGGTGCCATTGAACTTGGTCTGCGCCGTCTCCGCACGCCCTATGGCATCGTAGCCTGTTAGTTGCTCCAGCCCGTTAGGCTTCGTCACTTTGGTAGTCTGACCGTAGATAGGATCGAACTCACTAATGCTATCGCCCGAGGCGGAGTTCTCCGTTTTCCAGACACGCCCTAGATCATCGTAGTTGTAGAGCGTGGTCTCGGTGCCGTCCTCGACAACGCGCTTGAGGCGGTCAAGGGGGTCGAACTCCGCGTAGTTCTTGGTTCCCAGCGGGGTGACAATAGTGCGAAGACGGTGGACACTGTCGTAGCCGAAGTGGTAGAGCTGCGGGGTGCCGGTTGCGGGGGGCAGGTCGCTGATGTCGTTTAGCTGGTACTTGAGCTGGGGATCGTAGGCATAGCTCGTAGAGGAGACAATAGTGCCCGTCACATCTTTGTAGGTTGTCTGCGCAAGCCTATCCCCGGACGCGTAGCTATTCGTGAGCGCCTGGCCGCGTGCATCCGTAGCTACTTTGAGTTCCCCATTGAATCCCCAGAGACTATGAGAAACCTGGCTGAGTGGGTTTTGTGTCAGGGTAGGGCGATCCATCTTGTCATAGCCAAACCACCAGCTATATCCCCGACCATTTTTATACTGTTTTACGCGCCCCTCCTCGTCATGGTCGTATTCCGCCAGCGTCACATTACGCGTCCCACCATTCCAGAGCTTCTCGACATGAACGGCCTTCGTCACTTGATCCATCGTGTTGAGGTCGTAGTTAAAAATCTCCCCTCGTGAGTCGGTTACCCGACGCATCCGTCCGGCTTCGTCATAGGCATAGGAACCCGTGCTTCCCCAGAGACTTGTCGGGAACCCATTGACACCTCCAGGAGCCCACCCGGCAACACTAAACTCGCCGCGCTGTGTATAGAAATACTCAACGCGCCTCCCAGTGTCATTGAACCAGGAGCCGGGCGAACCAGACCAGGAGAAAGTGACTTCACCAAAGGAGTTGTAGCCGTAGCGCTGCTCCGGGTAACCACTGCGGTTGACTTTCTCAATCCGTCCTGTGGTGGCGTTCACGCTGTAGTAGGTCGTGCCCAGCGGGTCGGTTGTCTGTAGGGGAACGTTAAAATCCGGGTGGTACAGTGCCGTCCAGGACAAAGTAGTTCCTGAAGATGTGGGGGCGGTAACCAGCTCAACATTGCCCTGGCTGTCGTAGCCGATATGTGTGGTGCGATCATCGGTGTCAAGAATATCCGTAGCCTGGTTGGTTGCACCGTTGTACTGAATATCGGTCTTGACTCCCAGCGTATCGTCCGCCATTTTGGTAAGACGGTACGTGGGGCCATAGGGATTGGCCTCAAAGAAGTAGGTGCGCTGGTTCCCATTGGCATCGGTTACCGTACTCGCGGCATTCTGATAGTAAACCGAAGAGTAGCCCGAGTCGCCCGCTGCCTGGACAACCAGCCGCCCCTTGATGTCATAGTAGTTGTGCTGGCGCTCGTTGAGGCTTCTATCCACAATGCGCCGCACGAGTGGGAAACCTTCGGTCGTATTTGGCGGGGGTTCCGGCGAGGGAGTCGGTGTGGGGACAGGGGTCGGTGTCGGTACAGGCGTGGGCGTTCCCACAGGGGTTGGTGTCGGTATGGGAGTGGGAAACGGCACGGGAGTCGGGAACGGCCCCGGTATCGGCCCAGGCCCAGGCCCCGGTATCGGTGTGGGAATTGGTGTGGGCGTGGGGTCTGCACACACACAAGGGGGCAGACCCAACAAGCAAATACAATCGCCGCCAGCGGATTCAATAGTCGCTTGCGCCAAATGCCATCCCGGCGCAGGTATCCAGCCGGGTTCGACATCGGGATAATATGCCTCTTGCCAGGGAGCCCACGCGGCAAGCTGCCCTGATGTATTGAGGCGGATAAGCACCCACGAAGTGATTCCCTCAGGTAAAGGAGTGGTGGGAGCAACCTGCCCTCTGCGACGCACGGCACTGGGGTCAGGCAATGCTATCAGCTCCGCCACCAGCGGCGGCTGAGCCCCGGAGAGATTACGCCGTAGCCCGAACGAGTGGGCAGGGGTGGCGCGACGGAAACGCTGAAGTTTCTGTGCGAGCTGCACTTTCCGGCGATCTTGTGAACTCTTAACGGAAGCAGACGAGGCACGGTTCGGGGCACTGGGGCCGCTTAAGGGGAGAATATCTCCTCCTGAATTTTCCGTAAGCCAAGTCCAATGGTACTGCGTAATTTTCCCTCTTGGGTCCGTGACAAAATGAAACTGCCTTGGTATCCCACTACTCTCTGCGTTATTGGTTCCGTAAGCAATCGTCCAAATGCGTGTAGCCCCTAGCATGCCGTTGTAATCGGTCTTGGGCATCTGAACGGTTTTTAATTGACCATTTGGATTTCCATAGGTAAACAAGACGCGTCGTATAGGCAGAGTCCCGTTATCATTATTAATCTCTTTTACTTCGACCGGATAGCCTGTATTTTGCTGTCGTGAAATCTCTATTGCATTACTAAACCGATCTGCAATTTTAAAAACCCATCCTAAAGGCCGACCTGAGACCGACAAACTCTGGCCTGTTGCATAAGTGGTAAAAGTAGTACCGTCTTTTAATTTCCAAGTAAAATAATCGGTTGAAGGATTCCCATAAGCACGACTATAGCCAATCGTTGTGCCCACCATATCAGTATCACTGGTATTTTCATACGTACCCAAAGGAGCATTTCCTGAGTTAGCACGATAGGTAAAAAGATACTGCTTATTCCCCGGGCAGATCAGGCGCATCTTTCCCGTCTGATTTTCATAAGTCATGTAGTAATCAGTTGAAAGAGAGGTGCCAAGCCCCATTGGCCCATCCGAACCATCCAGTGATCGGAATGTCCAGCTAATCGGAAAGGGAAATCGCCCCGGCACAACTGCCACGGTCTCGTTAAGGATATGTACTCCCTGACCGACATCTACAGGATCAAGATCGTATTCATGCCCTGAACCATTTTCCTGACGTGTGTTTGCATACCAGTTAGCACAGGTTCCTTGCGTATTACCAAAACGGGGCGAGCACGTACAGCGCTCGTAATAGCCATTCAGAAAACACAGAGGAGCAGGCCGTGCAAAGACTCGGCTCAAGGAAAAGAAAGCAAAGATAACTTCTGCCAGTAACAGAAAAGTAAAAACACTAAAGAGCCACTTTCCTCGTGGCGAGAATTTCTGGAAGCGAGCCTTGAACGATATAACCACTTTACTCTGTCCCCCTACACAAAACAAGCAATCTCTAAAGAGAACTAAATTTCTTGGGAATTGCGCAAGCTAGGTTCCGATG
>NZ_JAYUPA010000097.1:0-2323 GCF_043760365.1 Armatimonas sp. | reverse complement strand
GGGTTGCGCGGGTTCATCTGCGTGGACGCGTAGAACACCCAGCCCGGCCACGGGGCTTCGTCGGGCGAGTAGATCGTCCCGTGCCAGAAGATATGGTTTATCCCTGAGAGAAACATCTCGTCCACCAGCACTTTCAGATTGCCCAGCGTCTCGGTGAAGTGCTCCTTGAGCCAGGTGCCAGTCTCCGCCGATCCGAGTTTCTTACCCGTTATATTTGCCGCAGACGACGCGAACTTGCTGACCAGAATGCTTCGGTCATCATGGAACATCTCGGTCTCAGGAATATCGGCCAGTGCGTAGAGATCTAGTAAATTGCCGGGCGCACCATGCGCCTCGTAGCGCGAGCGCATCCCGCGCCGCTTGCCCCACGCGATCCAGACCGGCTGCGCTTTCTCGACCATCAAGTCCGAGTGAATCTCCCGATAGTCAGCCAGAATACGTTTAGCCTTCTCGTCGCCGCCTGTAAACGCATCCACGTGGTCTTGTAGCTTGTAGCCGTGCTTCTTCTCAAACGCCTCCAGCAGCTCGGGTGCCCAGTCGTTGTTGTACTCGTAGCTGTCCTGGTAGATCGCACGGGGGAGTGGGCCTTTCCAGCCCGAAAACGCACGGGTGAAGCGCTCCATGAAGCGTCTGTGCGCCCGCTCCGATGCCGGGTTGAGCATCCAGCCCTCACCCCCAAGTCCCGCTCGCTTGACTTTCTGCCCGCTGGGTTTGCTGGTGAGGCTTCCATCGGGGCGGATCACGAGACTCTGGTTGGCATCCTCGTCGCGCACGTTAGGCCCACCGAGGCACCAGCCGCAGCCCACGGACATGTCAATCCCCAGCCCCAGCCGCTCCGCCTCGGTGAGCGTGTACTTTAAGAGCGCCAGCCAGCGGGGGCTCAAGTACGAGACAAAGCGTTTCTCAAAGCCCTTCGCACCATAGATCGGAATGATGTGCACTCCGCCCATCCCGGCGTCTCGGTAGCGCGTCAGCTCGCGCGTGAGATTCGCCTCGTCGACTGCACTCCCCATCCACCACCAGTAGGCCCAGGGGCGGGTCTCGTGAGTTATGGGCGGCCAGAGGCTTTTGTCGGCGTCGTTGGTTGTCGTCATTGGAGTCATGGGGTGTAGGTTCGACGTGCATCAACCGGTTTCCTAAAGACGAGGCAACAAGTTGCTCTCGCTCAGGGCGCTTCGCGCCGGGCACCCTCCGGGTGCAAAAAGTCGTACAATGCACTATGCACGGGCGCTTCTGGAAAAACATTGGTCAGGGCGTGGGAATCCTCGCCTTGTTTGTGCTCGTCGGCCTGGCAACCGTCCGGCTATACGAGCGCCCGTTTCTCGTTCTGGGAGGAGCGACGCAGCGCCTCCCGGAGTTGGACAATCGCGAGATGTGTGGCTGGTTAGGCAACGACCAGGTAGTGACAGGGATTCGTGATGAACGCGCACTCTGGAGCGTCTCCCCTGAGTTGCAAGAGCCGCAGGAAATCTTTGACCTCCGTGCCCGCATCCGCCACCGCACTCCAACCTTGCCCCAACTTCCTGAAGATGAAGATGGCAACTATTCCTCCAACCGAAGCAATCCCTTCCCCTCTCCCGATGGCCGCTGGTTGCTTTACTACGAATGGTCCTACCACAATCAAAAACGCTCGTTCGAGCGCTGGCGACTTGTCCACCCGGACGGCACGGGCACACAGCTTATCCCCTTTCCTGCTTCCGTTGAGTTTCTCTTCCCCCACTGGCTCGCCGATAGTGGCGGCTGGATAGGAACAGACTCATCAAGCGGCCCTAGCTACCTCACTCGCATCAACGGCACACACATCACTCAGACCCGGCTTGCGCTTCCTGAAACGGCGTGGAATCTTAAAATAGTGGCGCGGGGTGAGCTCCTCTTTGCCCCTAACTGGCGCATACAGCCCCAGCGAATCGTCTACAAATCGAGTTCCCTGAGCACTCCTGCCTTGGTTCAGAAACTCTCCCTTCGTCTTCCCATGGGAAAACCATACTTGTCAGGGTATGAGGGAGGCCATTCACCGTTTGACTTCTCCCGAGATGGTCGTTTCTTGATCGTCCGCGCCTACATGCCCTGCTCAGACAACTCCTTCCTTGCATGGTTCCAGGGGGCAATTCCTAGTCAAGACTCAGGATTTATCTTCTGGCGCATTCCTCGCAACGGTGCCTCCCCCGCGCGCCTCCCCCTCCCAGGCGACGTCGTGGACTTTTCGTTGTCACCGGATGGGAAAAAGATACTCTACTGGCGCAATGTCCCCGACTCTGGCGCTCAGGCATACCTGCTGACACTCCCCGAAAGGAACCGATAATCGTATGGGACGAACCCGCCG
>NZ_JAYUPA010000096.1:0-6502 GCF_043760365.1 Armatimonas sp. | reverse complement strand
CGGTGAAGATCAAGAAGCCGAGGAGCCAGGGAGAGATCAGCGCGAGGCCCCAGCGGCTACTGGTTCGTTCGGACATTTGCTAAAAGCCCTCCTCGCCCGAGAGCAAAGCGTTGATCTTATCGGTGGCGTTGCGGCTAGCTTGCGGCGCGGTGATTCCCCCGACATTGAAGAGGCTATCGGTAGCGGAGTTGAACTCACGAGCCCATTCTTGATAGCGGGCATCAATCGGTAGCGTTCGGCCACGGCGCACGGTATCTAGAAACACATCGGTGTGAAACGGTGGCTTGTCGGCCTTAAGATATTCCGGATGCTGCTGCACGGAGAGGCGCGTCGGGACGCAGCGTCGCCATTTTGCTCCTAGAATCAGCTCGGCTTCGGGGCCGGTCATGTACTTCACAAACTCCCACGCTAGCTCTGGGTGCTCCGTGTGCTGGTAGACCACGAGCTGATTGCCCTTGATGACGGTGGCATCACCTGCGGGGCCGGTTGGGACGGGCGCGATATCCCAGTCGAATTTCTTGATGTTCTTGCGGAAGCGTGGAGTCTCCCCTGCCCAGCCCCAGTGCATCGCGATCTTGCCGGACTCAAACGTAAACGCGGAGAGCGCGGCGTCGGAGGGCGTGGGGGCGCAGTGGTGCTTCCAGCGCAGGTCGGTCATGTCCTGCATCCCCTCGATGGCGCGGGGATCGTCGGCGAGGGTGAACTTGGTGAGATCTTTGTTCATCACATCGCCTCCCCGGTTCCAGAGCACAGATGCCCACTGAGGAAACGCGGGAAATGTCGTGCCAAACTGAAGCGTGCGCCCCCCCTCGCGCTTGGTGAGTGCATTAGCCGCCGCGAGAAATGCGTCCCAGTCCCACTTGTTCGCTTTTGAAAGCTCGTAGGGATCCGTCAGCCCGGCGGCTTTAAAGAGACTCTTGTTGTAGTAGAGCTGGACGCCGCCAAAGAGGACGTTCATGGCGTGGAGCTTGCCCTGGTAGCGGCACTCCTCCAACGCGGTGGGCACGAAGTCCTCCACAAACCCCTTGGGCTCAGCGGCGATCAGTGGCTCTAAATCAAGAAAATAGTCTTTTTTCACGAGCGCGGGGAACATGTAGTGGTCCACGCGCATCACGTCGGGCGCGGTGCGTGACGCCAGCATGAGCTGGAGTTTGTCGGGATACGACGAGCCGGGCACCATGAAAAGATGCACCCGAATCTTAGGGTGCAGCTTCTCGAACTCATCCGCGATCTGGCGCTCTAGCTGAAGCTGTTCCGGGTTCCCCCAGGCCATGTAGCGAATCGTCGTGCGTCCGCTGGCATCCCGAGAAGACGGCAGGCAGCCGGTGAGCAGGCCGCCGCAGGAAAGCCAGAGCAGGCGGCGGCGTGTCATTAGGCGTTCTCGTAGGCGAACTTGGGGATCTGTGTGGCGAGCTTTCCGCCGCTGACATCCACCATGGTTCCGGTGATGTAGCGGGCCAGATCTGACGCCAGAAAGCAGATGAGATTGGCGACATCCTGTGGGTCGCCCCAGCGCCGTAGCGTGAGGGTATCCAGCAGATTGGATTGGACATCTTCGGGGCGCTCGGTGAAGTGGTTGATCTCGGTGGGGATCATGCCCGGTGAGTAGCAGTTCACCGTGACATCCCACGGGCCCAGCTCGCCCGCAAGTACGCGGGTGAAGTAGTGGACACCCGCTTTTGAGGCGGCGTACGGGGCGCTGCCAATCGAGGGGATAATCGCAGCAAACGACGCGGCGTTGAGAATGCTCCCGGAGCGCTGCGCCTTCATCACCGGGATCACGGCCTGGCACATCAAAAATGTCCCCTTGAGGTTGATGTCTAGGTTGGCATCCCAGGCAGCTTCCGTCATGGTCTCAATCGGGCCGCTGATGGAGACGCCCGCATTATTGACGAGAATATCCACGCGCCCAAACTCAGCGACGATCTTGGCGATCAGCTCTTTGCACTGCTCTGGGCTGCGCACATCGGCGATGTGCTGGGCACCCCGCCAGTTATTGGCGTCCCAGTCGGCTTTGACAGCGTCCAGTAAATCCGTGCGGATATCGGTGATAATCACCACAGCGCCCTCGGCGGCCAGCGTCCGGGCGATACTATTGCCAATGCCGCGCCCGGCTCCGGTGACAATGGCGACTTTATCTTTGAGGTTAATTTCCATAATTTTTTAGCGCACCGGTTTGCGGTGCGAGAAGATATTCAGCCCCAGCCAGCCCCAGAAGAGTAGGTGAAGGCCATTGGTGAAGATGGGTTTAGCGAAAGGTTGGCAAAGCGCGATAACGCCTAGCAACAGCAGTGCGATACTGATAAATTCTGCCATCTGGGCAAATCTACCGCTCAGCATTGATATTAAGCTCCGTTTGCTTGCTAAAGAGATGCGAGCGGCTCTGGTCAACGCGCGCATGCAGTGTCTGACCTAGTGTGGGCCTGAATGTTGGGACGGTGCGCACTTTGATGATATGCCCGGCGAGGTTGACATTGATGATGTTCTCCGCACCCAGCAGCTCAACAACCACCACCGTGACGGGCAGGCTTCCCGGCGTTCCCGCCTCCACAAAGACAATGTCCTCGGGCCGAACTCCTAGTACGAGCGGCAGATCCTTTGCAGCCGTCGTGAATCGTCCCATCCCCTCGCTATTGAGGGCCAAGCCCGCGTTCTCCGCTCCCTCGACACCCTGAAGTGTCAGGACATCACCACTGCGCTGGCAAGGGACAAAGTTCATCGCCGGGGAGCCGATAAAGCCTCCGACAAATAAGTTCCTTGGGTTGTCGTAGACCTCCATAGGGGTGCCCGCTTGCTGCAAAAGGCCGCCGTACATCACGGCGATCCTATCGCCCATGCTCATCGCTTCGAGCTGATCGTGGGTGACATAGATGGTGGTCGCGCCCAGATCGGTCTGGAGCTTTTTAATCTCGGCGCGCATCTCGGTGCGGAGCTTGGCATCGAGGGCGGAGAGCGGCTCGTCCATCAGAAACACCTGCGGACGGCGCACTATGGCGCGGCCAATTGTCACGCGCTGCTGCTCGCCGCCGGAGAGCTGGGTGGGTTTGCGGTCGAGCTTATCGGTGATATGCAGCATCTTGGCCGCGATCATCACCCGCTCATCAATCACGGACTGCGCCGTTTTGACGGCGCGCAAGGGAAAGCTGAGGTTCTCCCGGACGGTCATGTGCGGATAGAGGGAGAACGACTGGAACACAAAGGCAATATCGCGCTCGGCGGGCTGCTTGTGGGTCACTTCTTCCTCGCCGATACGGATCGTCCCGCCATCGGGAAGCTCCAGCCCGGCGATGCACCGCAGAGTGGTGGTCTTACCGCAGCCCGACGGCCCTAAAAAGACCATAAACTCGCCGTCTTCAACAGAAAGGTCCATGCCCTTCACCGCGACAACTTGGTCGTACTTCTTAATCAGTTGCTCAACACGAACGCTTGCCATCTATGCTCCCAAGGAAAATTCGTCTTCACAGTGTACCAGACGTTTCCACGTTGCAAGCTCGGAGCTTAGCGCAGCAGAATCACGGTGCGGGCGGCGACGGAGCGTACCAGAGGGCCGTTGGCAACGATGGCAGCAAGGGCTAGGCCGGGGGTGAGATTCACGGTGCCGCTACGGTTGGCCTGCGAGAGAAAGCGGGTCTGCGGGGAGAGTTTGAGAGTGACCGTCACGGGTTTGGGGAGGGTCTGCTCGGCGGTGCCGTAGGCCTGAGCGCGGGTGACACGTAGCACAAGCAGGTTGTTCGTTTTGTCGGCCTTCTCGACTGTGCCGGTCAGCTTCAGATCACCGGGCCGCAGGTCCAGCGGGCCGAAGTCCGACGTGCTGGCGCTCTCCGTGCGCGTGGTGAAGCGCCAGCGCCGGGTGAATTCTGCGGTAACAACCTCGACGGTGTAAAGAGCGGCGGGCTTGAGCGGCGCGAGAGGAACCAGCATGCAGGCATAGGTGAGCTCGCTGTCGCGGCCCGGGACATTGAGCAGGCAGCGCACCTCGGCGCCATCGGTGGCGGTGAGACGGGCACTCCGCACTTGGAAGGCGGGAGCCTGTCCGAGGCGAAAGTGTGCCAGCAGGATCGGGTAGCCGATCACCTTGGGCGCATTGGGAAGAGTGCGCGTGGGCGAGGGGATCTCGTCGTTGCGCCAGGTCAGCGGGACATCGGTCTCGCCGTCGTAGGGACTCATTACCGTGCCCGCCGTGCCATCGCCGCCAAAGAGCAGGCCCGACGCTTTTGCCACATTGCCCGCGCCAAAGAGCAGCCCGCCGGGACGTAGAAACGGCAAGCGGTGGTACGGCGCATCAAAGAGGGCACGGACAATCCGCTCGGGCGTGCCCTCAGCGAAGCTAACATCCTCGGCCAGGGTAGCGGCGTAGCCAAAAGCCTGGGCACGTGCCAGCGGAGTATTTCCCACAAAGCCGGGCTTGCCGGCACTCTCAAAGTGGCCGACGAGCTGGTTTTTATCCAGGTAGGCCGCATGCGCCTGCGCCGCCGCACAGAGCCGGGGATCGAGTGCAAGGGGCGCAAGGCCGAGCCGTAGGCGGAGGCGGTTCGCCGCCAGCAGAGCATCACGTGCCCAGGCCGAGGGCGGAGGAAGTGTCGTGAGTGCCCCAGGAGCGACCGTGAAGCTCCAGGAGACCGTGGCATCGTCTTGCTTGGGCGAAAACCTGACTCGGCAGCGTACCCGATAGGTTCCGGGGGAAAGAGGCGCAGGAGGCATGGCCCGCACCGCCCCATTTTCATAGTGCGCAGAGAGGGGTTCGTCGTTGAGGCGGAGCTCCAGGCCGACGATCTGTGCGCCGTCTTGTGGACGGATCGGCCAAGCCAGCTCGGGGCGCGCCACACGCAGCGTCCCCTGTGGCCCAGGTGTTTGGTAGGCGTACTGCATGGCCTTAAAAACCGTCAGAGTACTGGCGGGAGCGTGTGGGAATCGAACCCACCCAGGATGACATCATCACCCCGCACACGGTTTTGAAGACCGGGAAGACCACCAGACCTCATTCGCCCCCGTAACGCAGCAATTATATCGCATGCAGCACCTTCTCCACGCCCTCCCTCCCTCTCGGTAGCAGACGGCATGGTTTATGCTAGAAACTTCTCACGATGGCTATTTCAGAAGGACTTAAAACATTTTATCGCTACTGCCGAGGAATGGGTTGGTATCAAGGTCTACAACTACAGCTCGCAGAACGAAAGGGACAGGGAGTGTTATCCCTGACGATTCCTGGGCTTAAACATCCCGTTCTCTGCCGCGCGAACCGAGTGGATCGTCTTGCACTCGTTGAGGTCTTATTTGAAAAACACAATGTGGTTACTCTCTCTGAGCCACCTCAGCTGATTTTTGATATGGGAGCAAATGTTGGTTATGCAGCCGTACTCTACGCCAATCTCTATCCCCAAGCACAAATTATTGCACTAGAGCCCGCCCCGGAAAACTATCAAATCGCCTGTAAAAATGTTGCTCCGTATCCCAATATTACCCTGGTTGCAGGGGCACTCTGGCCACTCCCCGTCACTCTGTCGATTGCCAACCAGGAGGACTGCTCCTGGGCCTATCAGATGCACGAAAAAGTGGGGAGTGAGAGCATTCGTGGCTGGACAATGCCTGAGCTTCTGGAGGAGTTTGCCGTCGAGCGAGTTGATTTTCTTAAAGTGGATATTATGGGGGCGGAGGAGCTTGTCTTTGCCGAGCCTGCTACCTGGCTCAAGGCAATTCAGGTGGCTCTCATCAAGCCACACAGTGCGGCGGCCCGTAATGTACTGTGTGAGGTTTTCGATTCGGTTGGCTTCCCGAGGCAGAAACACGGCGATAAGCTGCTCTTTCGACGGGCTCCGGTCTAAAATCTGCTACAATTTCTCCATGGAACTGACTATTTTTGGAACTGCCGCCGCCGAGGGCTGGCCCGCTCCGTTTTGCCGTTGCCCCGCGTGCCAGGAAGCCCGTCGCCGTGGAGGTCCCAATCTTCGTGCACGCTCGGGGGCGCTGCTGGGCAATGACCTCAAGATTGACTTTTCCGCTGATACCGTGATGCAGATGCTGCGCACCGGGCGTGATCTGGCTGAAGTACGTACGATTGTCTTCACGCACCAGCACTCGGATCACATTGTTCCTACCGAGCTGGAGTGGGCCTCGGGGCCGTTCACCAATACGCCGCCCGCGCAGCCGATTGCGGTCTTTGGCAATGCACAGGTGATGGACATGCTGCACTCGGTTTTCCCTAATCCCGCAAAGGCGAATCTAGACCTGCGCCCGGCGCTGGAGGCACTGGTTCCAGTGACCACGCCGATGGGCGATATGGTTCTGCCACTGCCTGCGGATCATGCGCCGGGCGCGTTTGTCCTGCGCATCACTCGCAGTAATGGCAAGTCACTATTCTACGGCCACGACTCTGGACTCTACCCGGAGGCAACACTGGTGGCTCTGGCGGAGGGTGCAGCACTAGATATCGCGGTCTTTGACTGTACCTATGGCGGAGCAAAGAGCAGCAACAAGGGGCACATGGGCGTGGATGGCGTCGTGC
>NZ_JAYUPA010000095.1:0-6512 GCF_043760365.1 Armatimonas sp. | reverse complement strand
ACTCCGTCAAAGCCCAGATGCGCAACAACGTCGTCCAGGAGAAAAAGTACGGGGATCGCCTCCAAGCTACTCTCCTCCAGTACAACAACCGCAACATCACCAGCGCCGACGTTATCGCTAGGCTAATCGAGCTCGCCAAAGAGTTCCGCGAAGCTGCCAGCCGTGGCGAGAAGCTCGGCCTCAACCCCGCCGAGCTCGCCTTCTTCGATGCCCTCGCCAGTAACGAAAGCGCCGCCCGCGAGATGCAAGACGACGTGCTGAAATTGATCGCCCAGGAACTCGCCACCAAGCTGCGCAACAGCACCACCGTAGACTGGCAAAAGCGCGAGAGCGTCCGTGCCCGCCTCCGCAATCTTGTCAGAATTACCCTGCGCCGCCACAAGTACCCACCAGAGTACACCGATGATGCGGTTCTGCTCGTCCTGACCCAAGCCGAGCGCCTCGCCGATGATTGGAGCCAAACTGATTGAGGCCACTCTGTTAGAGGGAATTTGCAAAACGGTCTGCAAAACCTTTATGCATCAGTTCGATTCTGATCGGCGCCTCTCAAATTCAGTTTCCTGAGATGCTATCCAGACCCTCGAAGACGCGCATCAGAGTCTCTCGCTGGCTGGCGGGAAGTGCTGGCCCCAAAAGCGCTGTGGCATTGGCTGCCAGATGCACGGGGTTTCCCGTCCCGCAGAGCACAATGTCAATACCAGGTTCGTCGCGGCAGAACTGATAGGCAAGCTCGGTGATGTCGCCTTCGGGGAAGACATTGAGTGCTTCGCTTGGGAGCTGGCCGCTGGCAACAAGCTCGGTGAGGAGTGTGTTGAGAGCACTGGGGTTGCTAAGAACGCGACGCACGGCGAACATGCATAAGACACCAATTTTCTTTGCCTGGGTCATGGTCAGAACGCGCTCTCGGGCCGACTGATTGAGCACATTAAAGCCCGCCATCACGACGTCCCAGCAGTTGTCGTTGGTCACTGCGGGGCCGAGCATGGCGTGCTGCGGGTCGGGGCCGAACGCTTCCGTGATCCCTAAGAAACGAATCTTGCCTTCATTGCGCAGTTCCAATAGTGCCGGAACCAGCTCACTAAGGCAGTAGCTATACTCATCGGCTTTGACTCCGTGCAGGTGTAAAATATCCACGTAGTCGGTTTGCAGGCGGGCAAGGTTGCCGCTGAAGCGCTCCTTGAACTCGGATTTCGAGGAGAACTTTCCGTCTTGTTGCGGGCTGAGCTTGGTCGAGAGCACGACTTGCTCCCGTGGCGTTCTTGACAGCAACAGCGCTTTGCCGACCGCCGTCTCCGTCTTGTAGCTCTCGGCGGTGTCAATAAAATTAATCCCCAGATCCAGGGCTTTGTGCACCACAGCAATCGCATTGGCTTCGTCTTTGCCCGTGGCGAGCCCTAGCCGACTGTGACCGCCGCAGCCCAGGCCCATGCAGCTTACCGTGAGGCCCGTTCGGCCCAGAGTGGTGACATGCATCTTAGAATCTCTCTTTCAGTGAGGTGAGCTGCCAGCGGACGGTGTAGGCATCCACGCGCTCAGCGTTTTGGGGCGGACGGCACGCGGCTTCGGCGGCGTCTAGGCGCTTGAAGCGAAGGGTTAGCTCCAGTGGGTCAGAAAAGCGAAACGGGTGCGCGTGTTCACGTCGCAAAATGGCCGCACGCACGCCGTCGTAGATCGCCTCGACGGCGCGTTTTGGGTGCAGGCTGACGGCGGCATTCCAGCCGTGCGCCCGCTTGGTGGTCACGGTCGTGATTCCCGGAAAGAAGTGCTCCGCCTCTAAAACGCACTTGTCATCCCCGGCGACGAAGAGCGGGGGGACACCAACCAGTCCGGCCATCGCGGCATCTATGGCGAGCTCTCCGACAGCCGCGCCGTTGATACGAAGCTCCTGGTAGGCTATGCTGGAGAACGTGTGGGCGATGACGGCGTCCACGGTCGAGTCCATCGCGTGGTACCCGATAAAGAGAACGCCCGTAAAGCTCGCGTCCAGCTCCGGCCAGCGGTGGGGAAAGACCCCGAGCGCCACCTCACAGCGCGGATCGAGGCCGTCGTAGTCAAGATTGAGCGAGCCGCCGTGGTTGTCCCAGACAATTACCTGCTCCGCTCCTGCATCAAAGCACGCCCGCGCTGCCGCATCGGCTTCGCGCGTGGCTTGCTTTCGCGCAAAGGCAAAGTCGGGGGAGTCCGTCAGTGTCTTGCCGGGGGCTCCGACCACACATGCCGGGCCTTCACAGTCTACACCAATGATAAATTTCATATTTCTCTGAGCCACCTTTCAGAGCGTGTTGTTACGGCGGCGACGGCGACGCACCACCAACAAGCCACCGAGGGCGAGCAGCCCGATAGTGCTGGGCTCAGGTGCGACGCCCCCCAAGGTGATACGCGACGTGCGAAAACTTCCCCGTGCGGACGTGGTGTCGTCGCCAAAGAAGAGAAAATTGGGGAGGTTGTAGGGAATACCAAACGACGAGTAGTTGCGCAGGAGCCCCGAGACGACGGGCGTGCCGTTTGCCAGGAGCTGGTAGTTCGTTCCTGCAACCTGGAGGCTGTAGTCTGTCAGTGCCGCTGTGGTGTTAAAAAGCCCTTCCTCGGCTTTGGTAAACCCTGGCCCGGACTGTGCCCAGACGCGATCCGACCAGAATCCTAGCTCGATTCCCATCAGATCGCTCGTGATTGCAATCACGGAGACGCCGGAGCGGTCGGGGCCGTTGGGGCCATCATGGGTCTCACTGTCCAGCTTCATTGTGAAGCCCAGGGAGAAACCCGCCACGCGGCTGAGCGGCTGGTCGAAGCGCGAGAAGCCACCCTGCACGCTGTTATCGGGTAGCGTTGTGTCAAACAAGGTTGTGCTGGAGACAAAGCTCTCCGAGGACAGTGGGTTGACGATCCATCCGCCAAACTGGCTGACTTTCTGGCCACCCGCCGCGTCGTAGAGCACGGTCTGGGCAAGCGCGGGGGAACAGAGGCAGAGAATCGAGAGAGGCAGAGCGAAGAGACGTTTCATCATTTTATCGTTTTTCTTTCAGGCGGGCTTCGAAGCGTACTTTAGATTCGTCGGAGAGCGCTTCGGCACAGAACCACGTGTCGTCCATCGTCGCGGCGATAATGCCGTCGGTGAACCAGAAGCGCAGCGCTTGAGGGTAGACCAGAGGGTCGTCGGCGACGGGGGAAAACAGCCGGGCGGCATCGGCGAGCGGCTCGGGCGTCTGCAGATCAATTGTGTTGTTCGCACGACTGACCAGCTCGAAGGCGAGTGCTTGGGCGGCGAAGTCACTGAAGCAGGAGGTGGAGGGGAGCAGGAGATAATCCGTCCCCAGAACACCGTCCGCGTCCTCGATATAGAGCGGCGGATCGGGCAACGAGAGATCCGTCTCTAAGATAACCCAGCTATACAGGTACTGGTTTTCGTCGTAGAGCACCAGGCGGCGTGGGTAGTCGGCTTCCTCCCCGGCCAGGTTCTCGCCCTCTAGGTCTTCCCAGAGCGAGGTGATTTCTAGCTGTGTGTAGGGAGTCAGGTGGAGCTGTGCGTCCGGGCCGTTGAGCCGCCCGCACTTGCCGACGGCGCCATACCAAGCCCGCACAAGTGCCGGGAGCGGCTGGCCCAGCTCCTCGTCTAGTGCGTCTAGCTCGCTCTCACTCAGGCCGTCGGCGGCGGTGAGCGGGCCTTGCCACTGTGTGCAAAGTGCAAAGATCATTGCCCAGTTTTTAGGGAGTTCGTTCATAGTGGTTCGGCTACCGTCGGGCGGCGGCGGCGGCGAGCACGGCGGGTGCGTTCGAGATTGCGCTGGCGCACGATAAGAAGTGCCAGGCCACCCCCTCCTAGGCTGATCCAGAGCCACGGGCTACGTCCCGTGGAGCGCACGACAGAGCGAGGAATCGCATGCGCGGCCTGAAGGGGGATACGCGCGACAAGTGTCCCCCCGCGTTTTACCACCAGCGTGCCCACTTCCTGACCCGCCCGAATGGGAGCCGTGTTGGTGGTTGGCATGACGGTCGTTTCGACGGCGCTTGGGTGGAGGCGATCTTGCGTAATGTGCACCGTCTGCGCCGCGACTCCCGCGACACGCCCCTCCGCTCCGAGTTTCGTGGGTACCCATGCTGCCCGCTGCCCGCTTACCGCCACTGTTGTCGCGCCGTAGCGTGCAAATCCCCACTCGATCAAGGGAACGGTATCCCCGACAGCACTACGGGGGGCGTTCAAAATCACGGCCAGGAGGCGGCGCCCATTGCGTGTCACGGAGCCGACAAAGCAGTGCCGTGCGGCGTTGGTGAAGCCGGTCTTGACGCCATCGGCACCGAGAACCACATCGTAGAAGCCCTTCTTCGCCTTGGAGGCCACCACAAGATCCTTGAAGTTAATCGAGCGGCTGATCGTCCGTTTTGGGGTGCCAACGGCATCGGCGAAGCGCGGGTTCTGGAGAGCCGCGCGTGCGATCAGCGCTAAATCTCGTGCCGTGGTGTAGTGCCCGGCGTTGTGAAGCCCGTGTGGATTCACAAAGTGGCTGTGACGTGCACCCAGCTCTGCTGCCCGCGCGTTCATTTTCTGTGCAAAAGCGGGCACCGAGCCTGCGACATGCTCAGCGATCACGACACCGCCATCGTTGGCTGAGCGCAGAATAAAACCGTAGAGAAGCTGCTCCGCTCGAAAGCGCTCACCGGGTTTGATACTGAGTGTACTGGGCTCGATCTTGGTAATATTAAGATTTTTGCAGGTGACAATTTCCTCGGGCTGGGTGTTTTCGACAAATAGCAGCGCCGTCAAAATCTTCGTGGTGGATGCCGGGAAGCGCCGGGTATCCGCTGCGGACTCGTAGAGCACCTCGCCGGTGTCAAACTCCATGAGCAGGGCACTGGGAGCGGAAAGCACGGGCGGCTTGCTCAGATCTGTTTTTGTGAAGTAGCCCGGAAGCTTCCCCGCCTTCACGAGGGCAACATGCTCGGCCTCTGTCTTGAACGTAATCGGTGGCTTTGGTGGGCGCTTTCGCCCAGGGCGCGCCTGCGCTGGTTGCACGCCCAGAGTGAGACAGGTGGCAAAAAGGGGGAAACACCAGAGTCTCATAAGGCGCTCGCCGCCTCTAGTGAGATCTTGGCCGCTTGCTGCTCCGACTCCGTGGGGGCATCCTCGGGGAGTGCGGGCAGCTCGTCAATGCTGGTGAGGCCGAAGTAGTGCAGAAATGCCGTGGTGGTCGCGTAGAGAATGGGGCGGCCCGGTGTCTGTTTGCGGCCCGCCTCATAGACCAGCTCGCGCTCTTGCAGGGTCTTGAGGACACCATCGCAGGACACTCCCCGAATCGCCTCGACCTCGGCCTGGGTGGCGGGCTGGCGGTAGGCCACAATGGTCAGGGTTTCCAGCGCGGGCTTGGACAGGCGGTTTGCGTGGGGCGCGAGCAGCTTTCCGATTGTCTCACCGTACTCCGGGCGCGTGGCGAGCTGGTAGCCATCGTCTATCAGCACGATTTGTAGGCCGGAGTCTTGTTCTCGGTAGCGCTGGCGCAGCGCGGTAACCGCATCGTGCACCGCGTCTTCATCCCACTCCGTGGCCTTGGTGAGATCTTTCAGGCTCAGCGGGTCGCCGGAGACGAAGAGGAGCGCCTCGACCATTCCTAAAAGGCTACGCATTCTCGTGAACTTCCTCGGTTTCTGTCTCGGAGTGAAAGGCCTCTCGGGCGTCTTCGGGGACGAATACCAGCCGAATGGGGGTACAGAATCCTTCCTGTTGTACCTCAAGTGAGCCTTGTTTGAGTAGCTCTAAAAGCGCGAGAAACAGCAAGATCACCTCGATCACTTCAAAGGGCGGCACAGGGAGCAGCTCCTCCAGAAGCAAGCCCTCGTCGCCCGCGCTCTCCACCTGCCCGAGCACCAGGCGCATGGTCATGCGTAGCGTGATCTTCTGCCGACGGATGCTCGTGATCTGCCGCTCGCCCGCTCCGACATCGGCGAGAATACGCTCTAGGGCACGCAGGAGCGCGTCGGCGGGTAGCTCGCCAAACTTGGGAGGCAGGGCAAACTCCGACGAGTAGGGCAGCGGCTCGCGGAAAAACGAGCGGTGGATCTCGCCCTCGCGCTGGAGCAGTGTCTCCGCGATAGCCTGGTACTGACTGTACTCTAAGAGTCGGCGCACCAGCTCGGTGCGCGGGTCTAACCCGGCGTCGCTCTCGTCGTCGAACTCCTCTTTGGGGGGCGCGGGCAGCAGCAGCCGGGATTTTATCTCCAGCAGTGTCGCCGCCATCACGAGAAACTCCCCGGCCACCCCGAGGTCCAGATGCTCCATTGCATTCAGATGCACGAGGTACTGATCGCACAGATTGGCGACCGGCAAGTCAAAGATATCCATGCGTCCCTGCCGCACCAAATGGAGCAGCAGGTCGAGTGGACCCTCAAAGTCGTGGAGATGAACCGTGGGAGGCGGTGCAAGGGCAACCGGCATAAAACAGATTGTACCCAGACAGAGCGAGTGGCGCAAACGTGGTATACTCTTGGCTGGCGCGCACCACTGGTGCGCGGATGTCGTTTCT
>NZ_JAYUPA010000094.1:0-2330 GCF_043760365.1 Armatimonas sp. | reverse complement strand
CCCGATAAGCGCCTGACACTTGCCGTAGACGGTCAGCAAGTGGCCGCGGGGCCGCTCCACAGTTTCATCACCAGCGATCCGTCAAATCCGATGGAACTAGGCGGCGATGCGGGCTCCAAAGTGAGCGGCAAAGACCTCCCGAACTTCGTTGGCACCCTCACCCGCGTCCGACTCTACTCTGGACGCTTCAGGTAGGTATTGATGCCGGGAACAGCCGTGCCCCGTAGGAGAAATGGCGCTCCAATGGGCTTGGTGATACGTGTGGTGGTCGGGATATAGCGAATGGTGAGGCCACAGCGGCGCTGGTCGCTCGTGTTGGCCTCACTGCCATGAATCAGATTCGGGTGGTGCACCGAGACATCCCCCGCCTTCAGCACGACATCCACAGCGCTGCTTTCGTCCACACCCGCAATCCCCGACGAGAGCACATTCTCGACGCTTGTGTCTTTTGCGTGCTGCTGAAACTCCAACTGGTGTGACCCAGGAATCACGCGCAAGCAACCGTTCTCGGGGGTAGAGTCGTCCACGGCGAGCCAAAGCGTCACGACCTCACACGGGTCAAGCGGCCAGTAGCTGCCATCCTGATGCCAGAGCACGGGCAAGCCATCGTGGGGCGGCTTGGCGAAGTAGTGACTGGCAAAGAGCGCGATGTTCGGCCCAATAAATCTCTCCGCGATATCCAGCAGCCGGTCATCCGCGACCAAGCGCACCCAGAACGGGTCATTGAGCACCAGAAACCAGTCCAGCTTCTCCGGGCGAATCTCCGGATTCTGCCGCTGCAGCCACTCCACATGGTCGCTCGCCTCCGCAATCAGCGTCGCATCTAAAACACTCCGAAAAATCGCGTAGCCGTCACGCTCATAGCTCTCCATGGGGTTCATGGAAACATTTTAACAGAAAAAACCCACACCAAACTCCCCAATTTCTTCGGGAGCCCGGCACGGGCTTTGCGGCGGAACGCCACTGCAGACGCCTCGTTTACGGGGCGGCAACACGGCGGCGCACGAAGACCAGCGTCCCCCCAAGCGCGAGGAAGGCGAGGGTTCCCGGCTCCGGTGCTGTATTGGCGACAGGCTCGCCGTAGATAAAGTCATCGGCAACAACCACATCGTTGACTCCACCGTCGTTGACTCCCGCTCCCAGGGCGATATTTCCCTGGGTCACACGGACACGAGAAACCTGCGCAGTGGGAAAGAAAACCCCCAGAAACGAGAGACCGAAATCCGCCGTGGGGACATTGAAGGTTCCCAGGGAGGCATTGCTAGCATCAAAGTACTGGATTGTCGTTGCGCCCAGAATGTCCACGTCAGTAAAGATAGAGCCAAAGCCCGTCACCAATCCAGGGGTTGCAGTTCCAGGAACAAAGAAGCTCACATCGTAGACATTACTACCAATAGCGGTAAAGAGCCGCTGGGCACTGAAGGTCTGAAAGGTTGCGGTGTAGGTCGCGTTGATATTGCCAAAGTTTGCGGCGGCAGGCTGCCCTGCCCCCGCATCGGTGGTGGCGCTACTAACCATGAAGCCCGTACCCGCCCCCGAAAAAACCGCACCACGAGGCGAGTTGGAGTTGAAGAAGTTGGCAGCCAAGTTGTTGGGAGCGGATTGCGTCGCGGGAACCCCGTCCCAGTTGATCTCACGGCGTACACCACCAAAAGAGCCGTTGGCTCCTGCGACCGCACCGCCGCCAAGATCGGTGCGGAACGTATCGCGTACTGCGGTGATTGCCGCTGCATTGGCACCGCTGCCGCTACGGACGGTCTGAGCAAGAGCTATCGTGGGAAGAGCCAGAAGGCTGAGGGTTAGGGCTAGAGAGCACTGTAGATTTTTCATGCCTGGAGTATAAACGATTTACCTAAACCTGACTACTATCTAAAGTAAGCAGACAGCACTAACTTTAGTTAGGGATGACCAGCTTTAGTTAGGGGTGACCAGGCCATGGCGAATCGCGAGCAGTGTGGCCTCTGTCCGGCTAACAACATTAAGCTTGCCAAAAATAGTGTTTAGGTAGCCCTTCACCGTTCCCAAAGTCAGTCCTAAGCTCACCGCGATCTCTTTGTTGCTGAGCCCCTCAGCGACGGCTTTTAGAACATCGTGCTCGCGTTCGGTGAGCACATCGAGCGGTGAAGCTTGCTTGCGCTGGCTGAGCTGTTGCATAAGATGTGCCTGAATCACGGGATGCAGGGTGGTCTTTCCCTCAGCAGCGGCACGGATTGTGGCGAGCAGGTCGTGTCTCAGGACATCTTTGAGCAGGTAGCCCGTGGCTCCGGCTTGCAGCGCACCCCGGATCTTCTCGTCCTCGGCGAAGCTAGTAAGCACGACAATGTATGCCG
>NZ_JAYUPA010000093.1:0-6514 GCF_043760365.1 Armatimonas sp. | reverse complement strand
GGGCGACGGCTCCGGGCGGCGCGTGCGTTACGGAGACGCCGTCGTCGTAGTTCTGGATGATCACGCCCTCGTCGCCGTAGATCTCGCAGGTGTTCTCTCCCGCGAGTGTGACGGAGGAGTTGAAGAGTACGCCCATCGCGCCGGACTCCCAGCGGTACAGAGCGATCCCGGTGTCGTCGGGGGCGACGGTCGTGAGAATATTATCTATCTCCGCCATGACGCTCACGGGCTTGCCCATGATCCAGTAGAGAAAGTCGGCGGCGTGGACCGCGTCATCGAAGAACATTCCGACATTGGCGACGGGGTCAATGTGCCAGGCACTCGGGCCGGTCGCAATCGTGGGATTGAAGAGAAAATTAATGCAGTGCCGCCGCCGTAGTGAACCGACGCGCCCCACGGCTCCCTCCTCAATCCACTTCTTGATCTGCTGGTTGAGCGGATCGCAGCGCATCTGAAAGGCCATCTGAAAGTGGACACCCGATTTCTCCACGGCCTCGATAATCCGATCACAATCCTCCAGCGTCGTCGCCATGGGCTTCTGGCAGAGAATGTGCTTGCCCGCCGCGCACGCCGCCTCTGCAAGCTCCGCGTGCCTATTCGTCTCGGAAGTGATGATCACCGCGTCTATGTCAGGCCGCGCGACGAGGTCTTTATAATCGGCGATGAACTCCATGCCGAAGCGCTCGGCGGCTTCTCTGCCACGGGCTTGGTTATCATCCCAGACGGCAATAAGCTCGGCATCAGGGAAGTTTTTAAGCTGCGCGCAGTAGGCATTGATATGGCCATGCGCAAAGCTAAGAACACCAATACGTATTTTCTTCATTTGGACTGCTTTGTACCTTGGATGCATTCTACGTCAAAATCTACAGAAGGAAATAGGCCGTTGCTGTCGAAAATATAGCACTATCTTGACTGATTCCCCGCGACGAATCCATGGGCGGCAGATTTTTGGCGACGGGCCGCTTCCGCTCTATGTCCATCGGCACAACTTTACCGGGACACTGGCGCCGCACGATCATGACTTTATGGAAGCCGTTCTGATCTTGAGTGGCACGGGAATCCACCGAACGGTGCAGGGGGACACGCAGCTTCAGCCCGGACAGGTGCTCTTTCTACGGCCCGGGACGTGGCATGCGTACCTAGACTGTACGGCGCTCGACTACGTCAACTGCTGCTTTGGCACCGAGCTTCTGCGCAGTGAGCTGCGTGGCATGCTCGACGAGCCGTTGCTTGCACGCACAGGGGAAATCACTCTGGAGCCAGACGATCTTGACATTTGTCGGGGCGCACTGGAGGCAATTGAGCTGTCGCGCAGTGCGCTGGAGAAGCTGGGCTATCTTCTTGTTTTTCTGGCACGGCTCGCCCAGCGCGTCCCCAGTGTGCCCACGGCAATCCAGCTACACTCGGGCACGGTGGCAACCAAATCCCAGATGGAAGATGCGCTGGCACACCCGTGGACACTGACCGAGCTTGCCGCGATTGCGTGCCTGGAGCCCACGTATTTCGTCCGTCGCTTTCGTGCCGACACCGGCCTGCCGCCCATGGTCTGGCTCGCAAGACTTCGCGCCGAGCGCGCCGCGACGCTACTTTTGCAAACGGCACTCTCAGTACAAGAAATCGGGGAGCGCGTCGGCTGGAGCGACCTGAGCTACTTCGCCCGCCGCTTCCGCGCCCACTTCGGATGCAGCCCCCGCGCCTACCGCGTCCGCCTCGGGCAAGCACAAGCCATCAGCGCCGGTCTCGCCTACACCAGGTAGAATTTCCCTCAGGAAGGTTAGGGTGTCGTATGAATCGTGCCGAAATTCGGCAACATATTATTGCAGCAGGGTTGGAAGCCTACTTGCCACAGTTTGAGGAAGTGATTGTGCCGACCATTGATTTGTTTGACTCTGGGCTTCGTGGAGATGATATTCCCATCGGTGGTTCCAAGCGCGACGGAAAACCCGATTTGCCACCGGAGTTTATCTGGCCCGATGATGCCAGCGGTATGCCAATGGAGTTTGTTTTGCAGATCAATCTGAAAGAGGCTGCGGCCTTAGATTCGGAAGGACTTCTGCCGAAAACGGGCCTACTTTCCTTCTTCTTGAGCTGCGATGTCAACTAGCCAATTCCAATTGCTTCATGGAAAGAGCCGCGTGAGGGGAAGCGTGAAGCCGGGCAGAGTGTCGCCGCCGTCGAAGATGCTCTCGCGGGTGAGAAGCTCCGGGTCGGTTTTCTCGTCTCGCATTTCTTTCTCTTGCCTCTTGAGAGTTGGGCAAAACAAATATACTTCACTTGCGAGGGAGGCACCTGAATTTGTAGGAAGGACTTTGGTCTTCTCCTCGCGAACGAGGGTTCAGGAGGCATAGACATGTCATTACGAATTGGCGACGAGGCACCGGATTTCACGGCGGCGACGACGGAGGGAGAGCTTCACTTTCACGAGTGGATCGGGGACGGCTGGGCGATTCTCTTCTCCCACCCGAAGGACTTCACGCCCGTCTGCACCACCGAGCTAGGCTACATGGCAAAGCTCAAGCCCGAGTTCGATACGCGCAACTGCAAGATTATTGGCCTGAGCACCGATCCCGTTTCGGATCATGTTGTCTGGGTTAAGGACATTGAGGAAACCCAGGGCCAGGCTCCCAACTACCCGATGATCGGGGATACGGACTTGAATGTCGCCAAGCTCTACGACATGATCCACCCCAACGCGAGCGGGGATGCCAAGCGCACCGCCGCCGATAACGCCACCATTCGCTCGGTGTTTTTGGTGGGGCCGGATAAAAAAGTTAAGCTGATCCTGACCTACCCGATGACCACGGGCCGAAACTTCGATGAAGTGCTGCGTGTCCTAGACTCGATCCAGCTCACGGCCAAGCACAAAGTGGCGACTCCCGTGAACTGGAAGCCCGGCGAGGACGTGATCATTGCGGGCTCGGTCTCCAACGACGAAGCAAAAATCAAGTACCCCGACGGCTGGAAATCTCCCAAACCCTACCTGCGGATAGTCGCGCAGCCCAAGTAACCCCACCCGAACCCACCCGGCCACTCGCACAGCTCGCGTCCACCCTCCCTTGCGGCAAGGGAGGGTGCCGAAGTGAGGGACGAACGAAGGCGGGTGGGTTCGCGGCTCCGTTCAGTGGCCGGATGGGGTCTGAGTCGCATTTTTGTAGATATCCATCGCCAGAAACACCAACCACCAGACATTGAGCAGCACCCCGAGCAAGATCAGAGTGACCCCTTGCTGCCGTGCCTTCTTCAAGCGACGCGCACCCAGCCACACCAGAAAACCACCCACAATCACGCACAGCACAAAAAAACGGGCCATTTAGGTTTGTCTCATGGTTTTACAGTGTAAAGTGACGTGTTGGGAGCGTGCAGATCGCGTTCTGGGTGCCTCGCTTCGTGGATCTCCGTGAGTGCGATAAAACCGAAGCGCCGTTCGTTGACGTCATAGGAGCCTATTGGGTAGTAGCCGCCAAAACCCGTCAGCATCATCGTTTTTGTTAATCCTCCTCTGATTCCAGAAGGCGGATGCTGACTTCGCCTGCATGGGTAACTGCAATGCGTAGCTCGCAATCCAACAAAAGCATCATTCCTACCAGGGGAGTGCTTTCTCCCTCTTGAGCCATGATGTAGCGCTGTTCTCCCATCCAGTCCACGCGGAGAGGGTAGTAGTTTGCGTCTTGGAGTGAACCATCCGCTAGCTCAACGGAAAGGGTTCCGACGGGTTCCAATCCCAGCTCCGTAACGAGGGCTTGGGAGAGAGCGAGGAAGTCATTGAAGCCCGTATCGACGACTGCCTCAATAACGACTTCCTGTCCCTGAAACCCATGTAAAGTGAGAGAGATGAGCGGCTCCAGACGGTTGGAGAGTGTACCGTGTAGCGTCATTTCTCTGGGGTCATGCGCCCATTGCGAGTGAATGTTGCGCGGTAGCCAATACGAAGCGTGGTAATCACCGGATCGGGGTGCCGCTCGCGCAGTCGTAGCGTGGTCTGCACATGGCTGTTGCCGATCTCGTAGTCACCGGAGAGAATATCCAACGAAAGAAACTGGCCCTGGTTTTGTGGCGTATCCACAAGCTCACGAAGACTCTGTTCGTAGAGAACCCGGCCCCGGGCTGCTATCTCTTCTGTCGGGAGCTGTGTTTGAGCACTCATAATTCTAACTTCCTCATGGCCCGAAGCGGCCTTCACAGCCGCAGGCTCTCCAGCCCCGCCGTTCCAATCGGCGGGACTAGTTCCCCAGCTTTAGCACACTCATAAACGCCTCTTGGGGAATCTCGACATTGCCGAACTGCTTCATGCGCTTTTTTCCCTCTTTTTGCTTTTCCAGCAGCTTGCGCTTTCGGGAGATATCGCCACCGTAGCACTTGGCAATGACGTTCTTGCGCATGGCGGAGACGCGCTCGGCGGCGATGATCTTGCCGCCAATCGCGGCCTGGAGCTTGATCTCAAACATCTGGCGCGGCAGAATCTCCTTGAGCTTCTCAACGAGTAGCTTGCCACGAGGGAAGGCTTTGTCGCGGTGCACCACAAAGCTGAGCGCGTCCACGGGGTCGGAGTTGACTTGCACATCCACTTTCACCAGCGGGCTGGGTCGGTATTCGGAGAGCTCGTAGTCGAAGCTGGCGTAGCCTTTCGTGCGGCTCTTGAGCTGATCGAAGAAGTCCATGATGATCTCGCCCAGAGGCAGCTTGTAGTGGAGCATGACGCGGCCTGGCGCGGGGTACTCCATCCGGTCCTGAATGCCTCGGCGCTCGCGGCCCATCTCCATCACGGCGCCCACGTAGGCAGTCGGGACGATAATCATGGCGTCGACGTACGGCTCCTCCATGCGCTCGATAGTCGTGGTATCGGGCCAGTTGGCGGGGTTGTCCACGATCTCCATGGTGCCGTCGGTCTTGTAGATATGGTAGATGACGCTTGGGGCCGTGGCAAGGAGGGCTAAATTAAACTCACGCTCCAGCCGCTCCTGAACGATCTCCATGTGCAAGAGTCCCAGAAAGCCGCAGCGGAAGCCAAAGCCCATCGCGGCGCTGCTCTCCGCCTCGAAGCTCAGGGCCGCATCGTTGAGCTGCATCTTGGAGAGCGCCTCGCGCAGGTTGGGGAAGTCGTTGGAGTCGTGGGGATAGAGGCCACAGAAGACCATCGGCTTGGCGGGACGGTAGCCAGGCAGCGCCGCGATTCCCTTGCCCTCGCGCCCGGCCACGGTAATCGTATCGCCAACACGGGCATCGGTGACGGACTTGATGGCGGCGTGGAAGTAGCCCGTCCCCCCCGCGCGCAGCTCCTCGGCGGGCTTCATACGCGGTGCAAATGTCCCCACCTCGCTCACCGGAAACTCCTTACCCGTGGCAATAAAGTGCACTTTGTCGCCCGCTTTGAGGGTGCCGTCCACGATACGCACATACGCTACAACGCCCAGATAGCCGTCGTAGTGGCTATCAAAAACCAGCGCCCGTAGCGGCTTGGTCGGATCACCCTGCGGCGGGGGAACTTTCCGCACCACGGCCTCTAAAATCTCCTCGATACCGATTCCCTCTTTGGCGCTGCACGGAATTGCCTCCGTGGCATCAATGGCGAGCACGCTCTCGATCTCCTCCGCCACACGGTCCGGGTCGGCGGCGGGTAGGTCAATCTTATTGATGACCGGGATGATCTCCAGCTTCGCGTTCATCGCCAGATTCGCGTTAGCCAGGGTCTGCGCCTCGACACCCTGTGCGGCGTCCACTACTAAGATCGCGCCTTCACAGGCATTGAGAGACCGTGACACTTCGTAAGTGAAGTCTACGTGGCCGGGCGTGTCAATCAGATTGAGCTCGTACTCCAGCCCATCTTTGGCGGTGTAGGCCATCCGAACGGCGGCCATCTTGATCGTGATGCCCCGCTCGCGCTCGATATCCATCTGGTCGAGAAGCTGCGCCTGCATGTCGCGCTTGTCCACCGTGCCGGTAAACTCCAGCAGGCGGTCGGCGAGCGTGGACTTACCGTGATCCACGTGGGCGATAATACAAAAATTACGAATACGATCTTGGGGAACAGCCATAGCCCTTCATTATATCGTGTGCCGCCCCGTGAACGGGGCGTCGCCCTTCGGGAAACAAAGCCCGTGCCGGGCTAGGGAGTTATAGCTGAAGAAGTTTCGCAAACTCCTCAAAGGAAGAAGCGACGTAGACCCAGCGATTGTTTTTGCCATAGGGCGACCAGTGGTAGCGAATCACGGAAGGATTGTCGAGGCTCTTGCGATAATCCAGCGCAATGGGAGCGTCTGAGCCGTGGCCGAAATCGCCAATGATCACAGCACGCGCAAAGTCAATATCACCTGGAGGAGCTTCTTCGTCGGGCTCTCCGCGAAAATAATCAAGATTACCCAGAGACCCCTCAGGTTTGCCAAAGGGAGGCCGATCAAAGAAAAGCTTGTGCTCTTCGGGTGCAAACCGCTGGATATGCTCCAAAGGCGTTTCCTGATAACCGGCCTGCCAGCGGCCCAGCTGAATCAGTATGATCAGTGATTCGGGGATGGGAAGG
>NZ_JAYUPA010000092.1:0-2332 GCF_043760365.1 Armatimonas sp. | reverse complement strand
GAGGCTCAGAAGTGGCGAGATTTGGCCGCTGAGGCCTCTGCGCTGGTCCAGGAGCACGGCAAGGGCGATACGGTGCGCGGCGCACCTAGCGCGGGTGTGTGGCAGACCACAGAGGCCGGAGCGCCCATTCGCAAGGCCATGCTGGAGCTTGCCAAGTGGTGGCAGGGCGTTGTGGCGATGGAGGCCCCACGTGGATAACCTCTCCTTCGACTTCGACGCACCAGAGCCAGCTCCCCCGCCACCGACAAAGCCTCTGATTGAGTTCTCGGCGCACCTCGTCGAGGGTAAGAGCCCCGCCGAGATCGCCCACTTTGCCGCGCTTGCTCTAGCCGTTGCCGATTTCGCGTGTCCGGCTTCAAATCGTGGCTACAGCATCAATCCGGGTATGTTGGCCTTTATCGCACAGGCTCGCCACCACGGACAAACCGACGCGAGTCTGAAGCCCATTGGCACCGACGCGGGCGGACGAAACCTGTTCGACGAGGTGGAGGTGGCCCGCTTCGCCAACGAGCTGCTCTGCGGGGTGCGATCTGATCGGCCCAGCATGACACCGGAGCGGTGGGCACTGGCGATCACCAAAGCCCGCGAGATCGGAGGGAAGTCGTGAACGCACAGCTTCGCCGGATGATCGCCGAGCCCGACCGTAACAAGCGGGCGCAGCTCGCCGCACTGGTCCAGGCGGACATCGAGAATCTGAGCAAGAAGTATCTATCCCTCGTAGAACGCCAGGAGCGAATCGTCCGGGCGCTGCTTGCGGCGGGGCTGACGCATATCCCGGACACCGACGAAGTCCTGAGCCTAGAGGGGATTGGCGACAAATTATGAGAAAGACTATCACGGGGCTTTATGTTGACACCGAGACGGGCGGGCTTGACCCCCAGCTCCACGCACTCACAAGCATCTGTGTGGGGAGCTTCGTGCTTTACCCAGACCAAGAGCCTGAGATAGAGAGCTTCTACGCGAGCATCTGTCCCATCCCGGCGCTTATCGTCACCGACAAGGCGCTCCAAGTACAGGGCATCACCCGCGCCAGCCTCTGGGCCAGCCCAAGAGTCCTGGAGAAAGACGCCCTAGGCGATCTGTCCTACTGGCTCTGGAACGAGGGGCAAATTTGGCAATTACCAATCTGGGCACATAACGCCGACTTCGACAGGGGCTTTCTTTCCGCCGCCTGTGATCGCTACCACCCCGGCTGGCACAAAGCGAGCGGTCACCAGCTCGCTACCACAAACCTCTCAGTCTGCGCTCTGGCGGGGCGGGACGCTCGCTGGAACTGCACCCGCTATCTTGCGGAGAAGCTCGTGACGCAGGGGAGGCTGGAGCTGCCCCGAAAGGCCGATGGGGTGGGAAGTGTCTCCCTCGATCCGCTCATGGAGCGCCTGGGCATTGCGGGGAGGGTTGGAGCGGGCCACGATGCCCACGAGGACGTTCGGCTTGGCGTGACGGTGCTAGACAGACTCCTGCGCCTCGATGGGTGGTGGGATGATGAGATGCAAACCTAAGTTCCACAAAAAGGAGTTTGACAAAATGAAAAGCTTAGAATACAATGGCGGAAATACACCTGCACCGACGCAGGAACATAGAGGCGGTCCAGCCGCTGACTGCACGAAAAAGAGTGCTAGTAAAGGCTTAATTGTCTCTAAATGTTTTCCCTCCCGGGCCAACTCCTACGGCAAGGGGCGCAAAAAGCTCTCGTGGCGGCGGCAGTTCGGTAGGTTCGTTGCCGATGAGTGCGGAGTCCGGTTTGTCCCCGATGTCGCTCAGTACGACCCTAAGCGGGCCGAGAAGCGCGTCGAGAAGCGCGAGCGGCTGGAGGATTCCGACATCAGGCAGTGCGAGAGGTTTCTCCAGGAGCTGATCGAGCGTCCAACGATTGACCCCGACCAGGAAGCTCCTGTGGTGATTCAGGGGGAAGCCATACCCGCTCTTAAGGCCGCGATCCTCCAAGGGCTGGCACGGGCAAGTCAACCAAAGGGAGGACGGTGATGGCCTCTGAAATGTCACAAAATTTCACATCGCAACCTCTTGCCAACGCGCGTATGGAGCGAGCTGCCCGGTTGGTGGCTGAGGATGATCTGACGGATGAGCAGATCGCCGAACAAGTTAAGATCACGCGGAGGCAACTTCATAACTGGAGGCAGTCCCCGGAGTTTGAAATCCGCAGAGTGGAGCATGTTGCACAGATCACCCACCAGATCATGCACTCGGGCTACTGCCGAGTAGACAAGCGCCTGGCGCTCCTGAATCGCAACGTGAACCGCTTGGAGGCGATTATCGGGGCGAAGGCGCAGCAGGTTCTCCAAGAGCGATCCAAGGCACGTGAGGCGCTTAG
>NZ_JAYUPA010000091.1:0-2334 GCF_043760365.1 Armatimonas sp. | reverse complement strand
ATCTGGATCACGCGCTTGGCTTTTCCTCCCCCCCGGCCCCCGCCCGGCGAGGGAGTTTGTCCGTGTGCTTCCTCGGCGAGCAGGCTAGCGAGGGCGATAGAGCCCAAGCCCGTGGCGAGGTTTCCCAGAAAGGTGCGGCGGCTTATAATTGGCCTCCTCTTTGTCCCCCCGCTGGGCGGGGGTTAGGGGGTTGGCTAATAATACAAAAATTCATGGGCGTTAAAAAGAGCGCGGCAGAGCGCGGGTAGGCCGTCCTTGGCGACCAGAGTTCGGGCGAGGGCGAGCTCGTCGGTGCTTGGGCTCCGACCAAAGGCGAGACGGAAGGCGTGTGTGAGTTGCTTGTCGGGCGCAGTGCCCACCTCTTTTGCGATGCGCTGGGCGAAGTGCGCGGCCTGCTCGCGGACGAACGCACCGTTGAGGAGACTGAGCGCCTGGAGCGGGGTGGTGGTGGTCTCGCGCTTAGGGGCACGCTGGGCGCTCTCGGGACAGTCGAAGCAGGCGAGTAGGTTATCGCGGACGGCGCGGACGGCCATGCGGTAAATACTGCGTCGCCAGGTTTCGGGGCCGTAGCTCTCGGCGGGGCCGTAGAAGGCGATATTTTCCTGTTTGTAGGTAAAGAGCCGGTACGGAGGGCCGCCGATTGTCCGGTCGAGCGTCCCGCTGGTTGCTAGTACGGCGTCCCAGAGCGCTTCGCTCTCCATGCGCCGCAGGGGGCCGCGCCAGAGAAGCCGATTGCCCCCATCAAGCGCCGCCGCTCTGGGCTGAGGGGTCACGGCAGATTGTTTGTAGGTTTGGCTGGTGACGATCAGCTTATGGAGCTTCTTGAACGACTGGCCACCGCCCTGGAACCAGCCCGCCAGTGCATCGAGAAGCTCGGGGTGGCTAGGTTTTGCGCCGTTGTTGCCAAAGTCCGACGGCGTCGCGACTAAGCCAACGCCGAAGTGTTGCTGCCAGATCCGGTTCACGATCACGCGCCAGGTCAGCGGGTTCTCGCGGCGCACCAGCCAGTCGGCAAAGGCAAGCCTCTCCCCCCCTTCGCGAAGCCGGAGGGGGGCAGGGGGGAGGTTGGGCAAGCGAAGGGGGGGGGAGATTGCGGAGAGCGCCCCCGGCATGATCTCCTCAACGCGCTGCATCACATCGCCGCGTTGGAGAAGATAGACCGGCTCGGGGGCGACGAGTTTGCCAAGGTAGGCCCGCTTGCCGTCGCGGAGGGCGGCGGCTTTTTGTAGCAGCATGTCACGGTCTTTTAGAGGCACTGGTTCGTCGCCACGGGTCTCGTGGCTCGCCACCGTCCGCCAGCGCTCACCGTCTTCGGAGACCTCTATCTTGTAGGTCTGTGGCACACGATCCACCACCCGCCCCGAGGCATCCCGGCCCCAGGTGAGGCGGCTGATCGTGGTCGCGTGCGGCAGCTCGACCATGACCCAGCCCTTGCCCGGCTCGTTGCTGATCCAGGAGAACTCATTGCCCAGCCAGCCGTCGGTGAGGTGCGCAATCTGGTGAATCGGGTAGCCAGGAAGCAACGACGAGGCCGTGGGCTTGCCGTTTAGCGCGAGGTTCTCGGCGCTCTCCGGGCCGTAGAGCGCCAGCTCATCCAGGCAGGGCTCGCCGCCGCCTTGTGTGGTGAGAATCGTGAAGCGCACGAACTTCGCAAAGGCTGGAGGGAAGACTTCCTCATTACCGAGAGCCGAGAGCTTCTGCTCCGCTTTTGCCTGGTGACGAACCTCCCAGAGCACATTTTGATACGCCCGCTGGCGATCTGCCGTTTTTGTTTGCGGCTCCAGCGCCCGCTCGCCGTGATAGACCCCCGCAAAGACGGCGCAGAGCTTGTAGTAGTCGGTCTGGGGAATGGGATCGAACTTGTGGTCGTGGCAGCGCGCACAGCCCACGGTTAGCCCTAGAAACGTCTCCGATGTGGTGGCGACCATGTCGTCTAAGTCGCTGGCACGCTGCTGACGGGTGAGGACTTCATCGGGGCTCGGCACGTCGTCGTGGACACCCGCCACCAGAAAGCCCGTCGCTGCATCTTGCCCCAGTTTGTCGCCCGCAAGCTGCGCCTTCACAAATTTATCGTAGGGCATGTCGGCATTGAGTGCGCTTACCACCCAGTCACGGTAGGGCCAGGCATTTTCTCGGAGGAGGTTGCGCTCGTAGCCATTGCTCTCCCCGAAGCGCACCACATCCAGCCAGTACCGCGCCCACTTCTCGCCGTAGGTTGGGGACGCCAGCAATTTATCCACGAGCTTTTCATACGCATTAGGCCGGGTATCGCTCACAAACGCTGCAATCTCGCTAGGAGTAGGCGGCAGGCCCGTGAGATCAACAGTTACCCGC
>NZ_JAYUPA010000090.1:0-6530 GCF_043760365.1 Armatimonas sp. | reverse complement strand
CGTAGCTGTGCGCCCTTGGGCTGCATCTGCCAGACCAATAGGGGCTTCTCCAGCGGCGTCTTACCCTGGGGACGAGGCTCGGAGCCTTCCCAGAGGTTCTGTTGCGGCGTGGAAAGCAAGAGAAGCAGCGCCGCCAGAGCGAGATTTCTCATCGCATCTCTTGCCCCCCGGTGACATTGAGTGCCTGTCCGGTCATGTAGCCCGCGTCCTCGGTACACAGAAAGACCACGACACCTGCGATATCGGTGTAGGTCGCGCTGCGTCCGAGCGGCACCTGCGACTCGTATTTTTCTCGTACTTGCTCTTTCGTGAGCGCTTGGGTCTGACTGTACTGTCCAAACAGAGAGTCCTGCCAGAGTGTACCGTCTAGTAGGTTGCCGGGGCAGACACAGTTCACGCGCACACCATGCGGCGCCATGTCTAGCGCGAGGCTCTGTGTGAGTCCGATCCCGCCAAACTTGCTGGCTGCATACGCTGAGTTACGCCGACTGCCCTTCTTGCCCGATTTCGAGTTGATCTGCACAATGCAGCCACTTTTCTGCAGCGCCATCTGCTTGCACGCCGCCTGCGCTGAGATAAAGTAGCCGCTGAGATTGACATCAATCACTTTGCGCCACTTCTCCGGATCAAACTCGCACACATCGCCCGCGATTAAAATTCCAGCGTTGGCGATCAGAATATCAAGCTTGCCAAACTCCGCCACGGCGCATGCCACCATCGCCGCGCAGTCTGAGGCGCTTGTCACATCGGCACGCATCCCAATCGCACTTGCGCCTATCTTCACCGCCGCCGCTATCGCTTTTTCCTCGCTCATATCTGCCAGAAGCACGGAGCAGCCTTCACTGGCCAGACGCTGTGCGAGCGCCTCCCCAAGTCCCTGAGCCGCCCCCGTCACAATTGCCGATTTTCCTTGAAGTCGCATAGGACAAAATTATAACCGAATGGCACTTTACTTGCTAACATTAGCCTATGGTAAAATTCGTATGTGGCTGAACGTTTCCGTCACGCACTCTTTGTTTTCCAAGAAGGATCTCTAAATGCAACGTCGTGCTTTTACGCTCATTGAGCTACTTGTCGTGATCGCGATCATCGCGATTCTCGCCGCCATTCTTTTCCCCGTCTTTGCCCAAGCCCGCGCCAAAGCCCGTCAAACCGCTTGTCTCTCCAACCTGAAACAGCTCGGCACTGGGCTGATGATGTACACCCAAGACTATGATGAAGTCTTACCAGGAAACGATCCAGCCAGTGGTTTTGCTGCTGGACACAACCGTCCCCTAGGCTGGAATGAGCCATTTAACGCAACCGTGCCCGCAACCTTTCGGAACTGGGCACGGGACGTGCAGCCCTATGTGAAAAACTTTGGCATCTACCGCTGCCCGGATGCACTACCCCGAACCGCTGTGGGGGGAGGCAATGCGCCTTTTAATGAGTGTAATAAGGCGATTGCCCCTACCTGTCAAGATACAAGCTATGCTCTCAATGGTGTTGCTGAGACTAAGGCACTTGCTGCTATTCCTAACCCTTCTGATATTGTCTATCTAAGAGAGTTCAATATCTACTCGCGGACTGCCCAGACGCGCCCCCGGGCCGTTGCTACTGGGTTTGTGGAGTTTAATAACAACCTCTACGATTTTCTACATAACCAGGGAAGCAACCTACTCTATTCCGATGGGCATGCTAAGTGGAGTAAGAAAGTCGCGCTCACTTTTGTCATGTTTGGGGCGGATCCCACCACGAGTGCAGACTGCGCGGGGAGAATTGTCACCAACCCGGTCACGCCAGGCATGAACGGAGGGATTATTTGCCGCTCTCTGTTCTAAAGTAAACTGAGATCCACCAGCCTCTCGCGTGCCTTTGGTGCAAGAGAGGCTTTTTTTGTTTCCTTCCGAGGTAACGCTTTCGTAATCTTGAGTAGCTAGCCAGCATGTACCCTGGGAGCTATGAGTAAGCTGAGCACATCTGTGCTTTGTATCGTTGCTGCATTTGGGACATATTTGTTTGTACGGCCTTGAAAAGAGAATCGCCTGAAGGGCGACCTCATTCACGGGGCGATCGAGTAAAATAGCAACGTATGGCAGTTTTTTCGAAAGCTTTCGCAGAGCGTGAGAACTTAGAGAAGATTGTCGCGCTTGGTGATTATCTGGCGATCAAGCAAAACTTAGAGACCCAAGGGATGCTGCGCTTTGTGCACGAGGGGGGGGAGAGCGGCTACAGTGCGCGGCAGCTCAAAGATGCTGAGGCTTCCGCCAAGCTCACGCGCTGGATTGATGCCCTGAGCAACGAGCGCAAGTGGCCGATTAAGCGCTTCACCGAGCAAATCACTCCGATGCTCGCCGAGGGAATCGCGGTGGCGGTCGCACCCTCACACAATCCGTTTTCTACCGACCCTCCCATTCGAGCACTGGCGCAGAAGCTCGCCGAGTCGGGGGAGCGCGTGGATGCCACGGGGTGCTTGGTGCGCCATACCAAAATTCGGCGCATCGGCTACGGTGGGCCGAGCTACCTGCACTTGCACCAGGAGACGATTCGGGTAGAGAACGAAGCGCTGTTCTTCGGCAAGCCCGTGTTGGTCCTCGACGATATCGCGCGCTCTGGAGCCACTCTGCGAGCTTGTCGCCGCCTTCTGCTCGACCACGGAGCCGCTGAGGTACAGATGCTCGTGCTGGGACGTGTCTGGAGAGGCTAACCTGAAATACCCCCATTTAGGGCTATCGCATTGTTCTGTGTTCCTCTATACTTTGGAATATCTCCAGAAATAAGGAACAATAGCAATGCCTCGCAAGATTCTGTGTAACCTCGCTTTAGTATCTCTGATTCTCTTGAACGGTGTTCCGTCTCAAGCCCAAACGGTTGTTGAAATAGGTTACCATAACTCATTGGGTAGCTTTCAAACGGATTTTTTTGGTGGTTCGTCTGCTTTTATAAACACAGGCACTATCAATGCTGGGTACACATCTGCTCTTGATCCTCTTGGACTGAGTGGGAATGCTATTATTGTCACCCCTGTATCCGATCCAATGATCCACTTCAACTCGTACTCAATGACAAATATGACAGTAGATACTTTCTTGTCAGTGACATTGCGTATGCCGCAGTACTCCATAGGGGATCCTCGTCGAACACAGCTTGGGTTCCTTGAGTCACCTTTTGCACTGGGAGTGGGGAGCAACGCGGCAAACTTTCAAGTGGCCTACCTGGATCCAATGGGCAGTTACAATGGAGATGCCCTGGCCTATACAGGGGCTCCCGTGTACAGTACTCTGCATTTTTACCAAGGGGTGGGGAGTGCTCTGATCGCACCTGGTCAGGCGGGAACCTTCAATTTTCATGTCGGTTACCCCGCTGCGCAGGCAGGGCTGGTCCACTACTTCATGGATGTTGTCCCAGGCACTCTCAATACTCCCGCGCCGAACGCGGGTATCTTCAACACTCCTAACCCGGGAGGCGGGATCATGCCGTTTGCACCAGCGCCGGAACCCGCCACGATTGGTCTCACTCTCTTAGGACTGCTAGGGCTCGGGGGAGTTCGTCACCGTTGTAGGCAATTTTCCTCGTGACAGAAAGCGTTCTCAGATTCTTTTTATTTTCCGATATTGAAGGGAGCACGCCGCTCTGGGAGCGATTCCCTATTGCAATGCGGCATACTCTTGCTCGGCACGACACTATCTTTCGCGAGACAGCCCTCTCGCAAGAAGGAATTGTCTTTAAGACAGTCGGGGATGCTTTCTGCATCGTTTTTACAAATGCCGAAGCAGCGTTGACGACAGCAGTTGCGGTGCAGCGTGCTCTGCACAACGAGGACTGGGGAGAGATCGGATCGCTTCGGGTACGGATCGCGTTACACGGTGGCGAGGTTGAGGAACGCGATGAGGACTACTTTGGCATGCCCCTCAATCGTGTCTCTCGGATGCGCGATGCGGGACATGGCGGACAGATCTTGGTCGCTGAAGCACTGAAGCAACAAGTACGCTCGGATTTGGTCTCGTGGCGGGATATGGGTTGGCACCGCTTTCGGGGGATAGAAGAGCCTGAGCATATCTTTCAGGTCGTGGCAACGGGCCTGCCCGAGGACTTTCCTACCCTGAAAAGTGAGTCCTCGCATCCTCATAACCTGCCTTCGGAAACAACCTCATTTGTCGGGCGGCTGGCCGATAGCGAAAAGATTCAGGGGCTGCTTGTCGAAAAAAAAGTGCGCTTGGTGACCATCACAGGTTTGGGAGGTAGTGGGAAATCGCGGCTTGCTCTCCATTGCGCGGGGGAACTCCTCTGGCACTATCCTGAGGGTATCTGGTACGTGGATGCCATCCCTCTCGCGCGCTCTGATGAGTTCGCGTCCACGCTTCTTCATTCCTGTGGTCTTGTAGAAGATCCTAAAAAGAGCCCTCTGCAGCAGCTTTGTGAGCACTTCCGAACGGCAAGTGCCCTCTTGATATTGGATGGCGCAGAGCGCTTCGAAGAACTTGCCGATGAGATTGCCGTGCTCCTGAAAGGAACCGAGCGGCTCCAGGCACTGGTGACGTCGCGGAATCTTCTTTATTTAAGCATGGAGCATGAGTACTCGCTGGAGCCACTGACTCTGCAAGAGTCAGTAGTTCTTTTTACGGAGCGCGCCCAGCAAGCCCGGCAAAATTTTTCCGTCGCGCAGGACGAGGAAGGGATTTTAGGTGCCCTCTGCCAGCAACTTGAAGGCAATCCACTGGCTGTCGAACTCGCAGCGGCCCAGGTTCGCTCCCACTCTTTGGACGCAATTTGTGAGGCGCTGGCTCAGCGCTTGACGGTTCTTGCTAGCCGGATGCGCGACCTCCACCCGCGCCATCGTTCCCTCCGTGCGACGATTGACTGGAGCTACCAGACACTGAGTGCAACGGAGAAGCAGTTGTTTCTGGGGCTTTCGTGCTTTACAGATGGCTTCAGTATAGGGGCTGCTCAGGCGGTCTGTGCCGAGATCTGCCATGTTAGCAATGTGCTTGAGGTACTTGTCAACCTGCGTGATAAGAGTCTGTTGCGGATTCGACCGGGTGAAGGGGAGCGTTATCTGCTGCAGGACAGTCTCCGAGAGTACGGTGCGCAGCTCCTGGAATCAGAGGCTCCGACGCTTGCACGTCAGCTATGTTTGCGTCATGCCGAGCACTTCCAGCAACAAGTTGCCGACCATGCACGGGAGCTACGCGGTCCCGGACAAAAAGAGGTGCTGCTTAAGCTCGAAAGTGATGCTGCCAATATCCGCTCCGCTCAGGAGTTCTTTCTGGTCTCAGGGAGTCTTGAGGCTGCGGCCCGGATGGTGGTGGGCCTCTGGCGTTTTTGGGAGACCCGTGGCTGGTTGCGAGAAGGACGTGCACGAATCCAGCGCCTCTTGGAGCGTCGTACTGAGATAGGAGACTCGCTTCTGGTTGCGGAGCTGTTCCTGACAGCAGGACGCCTGGAGTGGAACGGAGAGGATGCAAGCCTTGCTGTGCATTTCCTGGAACAGTGCGTTGCGCTTTGCCGGGGCAAGGAAAACGTCTCTGCGGCTCAACTAGAGAGAACGGCACGGACCGTTCTCGGAATGATTGCCTACAGTTGGGGAGATCTGCATAACTCAGACACACACTACGAGGCGGCTCTTAAAATCTCGCTCAACGACCCGCATGGGGAGGCAGCTCTTAAGATGAACTTGGGGATCAATGCTCTGTCACGCGGGGAGTTCCCTAGAGCACTTCCCTTGTTCGATGAGGCACTGGTGATTCGGCAGGCGATAGGAGACGGGGTTCGCGAGGCGCAGGTCTGGAACTGCATTGGGGCGGGAGCCGCCGGGCTAGGAGATCTGGAGCGCGCAAAAGAGGCGTTTACCCGGAGTCTGGCACTCTATGAAAGCCGTCGCGACCCGATCCACGCTGCCCATGCCCGCATCAACCTGGGGGATATCGCTGTCCGCAAAGGAAAACTACAGGAGGCTCAACGTACCTATAAGATCGCGCTCAAGACCTTGCGAGAGACAGAGGACTGGCGTGGCATCATTGCGTGTTTGCTGGGACAAGCTCAGGCGGCGCTGCGGACAGAAAAGCCCGACATCGCTCTGCCACTTCTCCGCGAAACGCTCGCACTGAGTCAGCGCAATGGCTACCGTGAGAGCCTGGTTGCCACGCTTGATTTAGTGGCATGGCTCAGCTTCCAGCGGAAGCACCCGCACCGAGCTTTCGAAGCTCTAGACGTATCCGACACGCTGCGGAAGACCTATGGCTTGACACGACTCGAATTTCAAGAGCAGTTGGTTGGGGAGCTAAGGGAGATGCTGAGTAATGAGGTGCCTGCCCTGCTTTCTGTGGCTGAGACTGAGTTTTTTCCCGCAAAAGTGATGGGCTGGTTGTCGGAAAATTAAGCGAGGGATTGATCTAAAGAACCCTGGTAGAAACACCAATAAAAGTAGTGCGAGGCTCTAATATCCCTTAGAGCCGAGAGCGAGACGAGACTAAGACCCGCCAGACACCCGTCCGGCGGCTTTTTTTATCTGACGGATCGCGAGGGCTGCCGCAAATCCAGGCTCGGGAGTG
>NZ_JAYUPA010000089.1:0-20039 GCF_043760365.1 Armatimonas sp. | reverse complement strand
AGAAGAAGAGAAATCCTAAATCATGGACGGCGCGGTCGTACTGGCGCGGCTCCAACGGCGTGCTGCGCTTGACAGCTTCGTCGAGCCAGAAGCTCTCGCCCGTGGCCTCGGCGAAGAGAAACATCATCCCTGGATAGAAACCGTCGCACCAGTGCGTCCAGCGCTTGGTGTCCTGGCCGAACTTGCCATGCACGGTGTACATCGGGTAGTAATCGGCGGGGTAGGCGGCGATAAGGTTTTTGACCTGAGCCTGTGCAAAGGCAAAGGCGCTCTCAAGAGTTGCGTTCACGTCAGAGAGTGTACCTCAACTCCCCAGTCGCGCTCCAGCATCTCCCAGTGCGTGAGCTGCTCCCGAAGCTCACCGAGCATGGCACGCACCACATCTTGCACGGTCACCAGTGCTTTTGGCCAGACGGGTTTGATGGGCTGCTCTACCACAAATGTCCAGCAGAGCCAGAGGGCAATAGCGCTCAGAATCAGCCGCGAGCCGACACTAACCTCCACGTTTTTCCAGAGCAGGTAGGTGAGCACCGAAAATCCCCCCAGTGCGCCCCACGTTCGCTCCGACAGTGGCCACCAAACGGTCTTCATCGTCACCGAGGGCCACAAGCTCCTCCACGGCTCGGGGAGCTTTTGCCAGAAACCCGCGAGCTGCGCCTCAGGGATCAGCTCCGCAATGGCTTCGTCGCCTTTAAGCGGCTTGCCTAGCGCCCGGCCCATCATATCGACAAGCTGCGCGTCGGTGACATTCATCCCAACCAGCCCGCGCCACTGCGTCAGAAACTCTTCCTCAACCAGGGTAACTAAGTGATCAAACCGATTGGGTATCCTATCCACTACCAGGTTGATCTGTAGAAGCTCCGCCACACCCTCCACGACATCTTCAAGAACCGACGAATCATCAAAATTCCCCAGAAGTGCGGAGTCCCAGGCCGCCACCTGAATTTGCTGCTCCTCGCACTCCGTCCCCACGATCCGCATCAGTGCCAGCCGCGAGAGCGGCGGGTTGATATTTTCCGGCCACTCCGTCGCCTGGCCCGCCACCTCACGTAGTTGTCGCGCTTCCTCTACTGTCATCGTTCGCTACCTCCAGCATCGCTCTTCATCACCTTTTGGTACTTTGCGACCTCGGCACGCAAGGTAAAGGAGTTGCCCCAGTTCTCGGCTTCTTTCCAGACAAGCCTCGCAGACTCGTGGGGGGGTCATAATTCTTCTACCGTGGCCAGCCATCAAGATGTTCCGCAATTATGCTCGCTCGATGGTGATGGAGCCACCTGAAACGAGTTCCAAAGTTACAAGTGATCTGTGGAGAAGTTTCATTCCAAGAAGGGGCTTCGTGGCTTCATTGACCAAGGCAAAGACAGTTTTGGGGCGTCCGTCCCAGAGGACGGTTACTTCGTAGCGGGCTACCGGACGTACCGTCCCATCGGCAAGCTCCATCTCACGCAGGTCTACGGGAGTCGCTCCAATGTCTTTAATCTGCTCTTTACTGAGCATGAGAAAACCAGTAAATCCTGTATCGAGTATGGTTGTCACTGGAATTCGGTCACCAGATGTAGCCAGTATCTCTAGATCAACCGTGATCTCACTACGATCTGGGAGATAGCTTCCCACAATCACGCGGCTTGTTCCCGCTCAAGTTGAAGGGACGTGCCAACTGCATCAGCTGTGCGGAAGCCAACTTTGAGGCTGAAAACCCGAGCATTTGGGTGGCGAAGGCGAAGACTCCTAAAAAGCTCGACGTCATTACCGTCTTCACCTAGCTCGTAGTCCCCAGAGTCTACATCTATCATCAGGAGTTTCCCTATGTTTTCTGGGATTGCCAGACGCGACCTAAGGTGGCGCTCGTAGATTGCCTTACCCCGTGCGATAATCTCTTCCATTGCCATGGTTCGATTTTATCGCAACCAGTCATCTAAGTGCTCAGCAATGAAGTTATCGTCGGGCTGGACGAGGTGCGGGTAGGCGGCTCGCACGCGCTCGATTTCCTCACGCTGACCCTGCGAGAGCGTCTCGCTTTCGTCGAGGCACCAGATGCCTTCAAGCAAGCCTTGCTGCTGCAAGACGTAGTGAATTCCGGCGATGCAGCCACGAAAATTATTGGCGGTGTCGAAGATCGCGGCGTTCATGTCGGTAACAGCGACTCCTGTGGCGAGCAATTCGGCAGGGACGGTATCGGTGACGGCTTGGCAGGTTTGGAGAAGCTCCACAGCGCTCTTCGTCCAGCAGGCCCAGTGCCCGAGCAGGCCCCCGACGATGCGGCGGCCAAAGTAGGTCGTCACCAGGTCAGCAACAATCGCATCGTCGTTTCCGGTGTAGAGCGCGATGTCTTCTCGGCCCGTTTCGGCGAGCGCACGAATCACATCCAGGGTCTGATAGCGGTTAAAGGGTGCGATCTTGACGGCGACCACGCTCTCGATCTCAAAGAACCGTCGCCAGAAGGCGTAGGGCAAGACGCGCCCTCCGACGGCGGGCTGCAAGTAAAACCCGATCAGTGGAATGACCTCGCCGACGGCACGGCAGTGGGTAAGCAGCGTCTCGTCGTCGGCAGTTTTCAGTGCGGCCAGCGAGAGCAAGCCCGCATCGTAACCCAGGGAGCGCAGGAGTGTAGCCTCGGCAACGGCATGCCTGGTCTCACCACAGACACCGCCGATGCGGAATACCTCGCGCCCCGCTCGATCCATTTCCTCTTTGGTGAGGCTTAGAACCGGCTCGAACAACGCAATTTCCGGGTCACGGATGGCAAACTGGGTCGTGTGAACGCCGACTGCGAGCCCGCCCACGCCCGCTGCCAGATAATAACGTGTGAGCGCCCGCTGCCGCCGCTCATCCAGCTTGCGATTTGCGGTGAGCGCGAGCGGTTGCGCAGGAATGGCAAGACCTCTCCCCAACCCCTCTCCCGAGCGCTCATTCTTCGCTGGGAAAGGGGCTAACGGCTCTAGAAGCCCCTTCCCCAAGGAGGAACGACTGCCCGGGGGAGGGGTTGGGGGAGAGGTTTTAGAACTTTCCATCGCGCACCTCGAACTTCGTGGGCTTACCGAGCGTCGGGCCGCCGTTTTTGATCCACTGCGCCGTCCACTCTAGGACTTGCTCCACGCCGACGGCCGGGTAGCCAAACGCTCGATGCGCTTTCTGACCGTTGGAGAGCAGAGCGTGCGGCGCTTCCTCTCTCTCAAAAATTGGCTCTTTTCCAAGCAACTTCCCAAGCTGTTCTGCGATTCTTCGCACGGAGAGCTGCTCGGGGCCGGCGAGGTTGAAGATACTCGCGGGCGACGAGGCGTAGGCGAGGCTCTGGAGCGCCCACGCGTTGGCATCACCTTGCCACACTACATTGACGGCAGCCATTGACACGGAGATCGGCGCGTCTTCCCAGACTTTCCGCGCAATATCACACAGTACGCCATAGCGCAGCTCGACCGCGTAGTTGAGACGTAGAATGGAAACGGGCGTGTCGTAGCTCTCCGCAAAATACTGGAAGATGCGCTCACGGCCCAGGCAGCTCTGTGCGTACTCTCCGATAGGTCCCGGTGCGTCGGTCTCGACACTGCCACCTTGGTGCAGCGGCGTGAGCGGGTAGACATTGCCGGTGGAGAATGCGGCGATGCGGCTCGTGGTGAAGCGCTGGCAGACCAATCCCGGCAGAAAGCTGTTCATCGCCCAGGTCAGAGGCTCGTTGCCTGTGGCTCCGAATTTCATCCCGGCCATGAAGACGATATTTTGGACATCGGGAAGCGCCATCAGCGCGTCCACATCCAGTAAGTCCGCCGCGATAGTCTCGACCCCAGCAAGCTCCAGCCAGGCGCGGGTTGTTGGATCAGAGAAGCGACTCACGGCGATCACCCGGCGCGACTTGCCCATGGCACGTTTTGCCATCCGTGCCAGGGTCGGCCCCATCTTGCCTGCCGCGCCTAAAATCATCAGATTACCATCGAGAGCATCCAGCGCCGTGATCACCGCCGGAGGGGGCTCCGAGAGGCGATCCTCAAGTTCGTCAAGCGTCATCTCATAAATCCTCGCTGATCGTACCATAAACGTGTACAATAGCCTTCAATAATAGACCGGTTTATCCCTTAGGGTGAGGGAATTTTATGCATCGTTCACTTATTTTTTTACCGCCGCTCAGTCTGGCTCTTTTGCTTGGGCTGGCCGTCGTACCGACTTCGGGGCACCAGACAATCCCCGCAAAAAGAGGGATCGTCTTTGAGCAGGCGCTCTGGCCGTATTTTGCGAAAAACTGTGTCGCGTGCCATGACACGAAGACTAAAGCAGGTGGCCTGGATCTGCTCTCGCTAAAACGTGGGGGCTCCGCGACGCGCTCCCGAGAGGAATGGGAGAGTGTCCTGAGCAAGGTCAAGACTGGTGAGATGCCGCCCCAAGGCTCGCCTAAACCCTCTCAGGCCGAGAGTCGTGCGCTTCTTCGGCAGATCGAGGCGGAGCTGGAGCGCGTAGACCGAGCGGCTCCTCCCACGCCCGGCAGTGTCACCGCGCACCGTCTGAACCGCGCGGAGTACAACAACACCGTTCAAGAGCTGCTGGGCGTAAGCTTCCGTCCCGCCGATGAGTTTGCGCAAGATGACTCTGGCTACGGCTTCGATAATATCGGCGATGTCCTCTCGCTCTCGTCGTCGCAGATGGAAAAGTACGTCGCGGCCTCGGAGAAAATAGCCCGCGTCGCGCTTTTTGGACCGGAATTGCTCCAGCCTGCGCTGGCGCGGCACGAGGCATCGGGTCGGAATATCGTTGTCGGTCCCACCATCCCCGCAAGCTACGATGTCACTGGCCTCAACGTCCCCAACTCACTGCACACCACCCACCGATTCCCCGTGGACGGTGAGTATGTCTTTCGTTTTGGTCTGAATGGCACCCGTCCATTGGGCTCCGAGCCGCTCCCGTTTGGACTTTGGATAGATGGCAAGAAAGTGCAGACACTCACGATAGATGCCGAAGGAGCGTCGGGGTTTTCCTTTGATCGCCAGGATCTCTCGGGTAGGACATTGGAGTGCCGCGTCAAAGTAAAAGCGGGCGATCACTGGGTCGCGGCCACTATCGAGCGAATGTACGAGGGACTGCCCCCCGAGTTTAGCGGCCCCAGCCCCTCAAAGCGAAAAGTAGTTCCACGGGAGTTCAAGCTCCCCCCCGGCTTTCCCCCGGAGCGGGCCGAGGAGTTCCGAAAGCGCTTTGAGGAGCGTAAAAAAGAGAAAGTGCCCGCCAATGATGCTCGTGTCAGCGCGGTAGAGATCGGTGGCCCGTACGCGCAAACCCAAGGCCCCTCAGCGGCGAGCCTGCGCAAGATTTTTGTTTGTGGCCACCTACAGGGCGGCCACGCGCCCGCCTGCACGCCAAAGATCGTAGGCAATTTAGCGCGTCGTGCGTTTCGTCGTCCCGTGACACCACAAGAGATCGCCCGTCTCTCCCATCTGGTTGGTCTGGCGCAAAAAAACGGCGATTCCTATGAGGAAGGGATCGGTTTGGCGGTTCAGGGAATCTTAGTTTCCCCGCACTTTCTGTTTCGTATCGAGCGTGACCAGCCCCTCGCAAAACCAAACACGCCGCAGCTTCTCACTCAGCACGAGCTCGCGAGCCGTCTTTCGTATTTTCTCTGGAGCAGCACGCCCGATGACGCACTACGGGCTTGTGCGGATAGCCAAACCCTCCGCAAGCCGGGGGTCTTAGAGGCGCAAGTTCAGCGGATGCTCGCGTCGCCAAAATCGCACGCGCTTGCTGAGAACTTCGCTGGGCAGTGGCTTCAGTTCCGAGCGCTGGAGTCCGTCAAGCCCGACCGAAGCCGCTTCCCAGAGTTCGACGAGTACTTGCGTCTTTCTATGCGTCAGGAGACCGAGCTATTTTTTGATAGTATTGTCAAAGAGGATCAGAGCATTCTGACGCTCCTACTGGGAAAGTACACGTTCCTGAATGAGCGCCTTGCGAGCTTCTATAAAATCCCCGGCATCACTGTCGTTGGCCCTACGTTTCGCAAGGTAGATCTCACAGGAACCGCCCGTGGAGGGATTCTAACACACGCAAGCGTGCTCACGGTGACGTCGTATCCGAATCGAACCTCGCCCGTGCTGCGGGGCAAGTGGATTCTTGAAAACATTCTCAACGCGCCACCGCCCGCTCCCCCACCAGGTGTGCCGAATCTGGATGTCTCTGCCGTGGGCTCCGCAACATCGCTCCGGCAGCAGCTTGAGGAGCACCGGAAGAACCCGACCTGCGCTTCCTGCCATGCCCGTATGGACCCGCTCGGCTTTGGTCTAGAGAACTTCGACGCCATTGGGGCTTTTCGAAAGAACGATGGGACAGTTGCCATTGATTCGTCGGGCTCACTGCCGGATGGACGGACTTTCCAAGGTGCCGACGGCCTCAGAACAATTCTTAAAACAGACAGCGGTGAATTTGCACAGTGTTTCGCCACTAAGCTGCTTACCTATGCACTGGGACGTGGCCTGGAGCGCTACGACCGCGCCGCCGTGAGTGCGATCACGAAAAGCAGCGCCGCTAAGAACTATCGTTTCTCCAGCCTGGTGCAGGCCATTGTCACCAGCAAGCCGTTTCAGATGCGGCAAAGTAAAGGATCAAAGTAATGTATATTTCAGGCAATCACGTATCGCGGCGAATGCTGCTACGCGGTGCGGGTGCCGCCATTGCACTGCCTCTTTTAGACGCCATGACGCCCGCGCTTGCGTCGCCGCGCCGTACACGGAAAGCACCGATTCGCCTCGTCTTTTGCTACGTACCCAACGGCATTATCATGAGCGACTGGACACCCAAAGGGATCGGGAGCGCCTTTGAGATCACGCGGATCCTCAAGCCACTGGAAGCCTTTAGAAACGAGCTCATGGTAATCTCCGGGCTTGCCGACCACAACGGCAACGAGCTGGGCGATGGTGCAGGCGACCACGCCCGGGCGGGGGCCTCGTTTCTGACGGGTGTTCACTGCAAAAAAACAAGCGGCGCGGATATTTTAGGGGGCATCTCGGCGGATCAGATCGCCGCGCGCACATTTGCCTCTCAGACACGCTTCGCATCGCTGGAGCTGGGCTGTGAGGACTCGCGCACTGTGGGCAACTGCGACTCGGGCTATAGCTGCGCCTACACCAATAGTATCTCCTGGCGCAGCCCCACGACACCGATGCCCCCCGAAGTAAACCCACGTGCCGTCTTTGAGCGTCTCTTCGGCACCGAGGACTTCCGCCTCGACCCCGCGACGCGGGCACGGCGCGCAAACTACCGCAAGAGTATCCTGGACATGGTGCGTGAGGATACGCAGAGTCTGGTTGGCACGCTGGGACAAGCGGATCGGCGCAAGATGGACGAGTATCTCACGTCGGTTCGTGAGATCGAGGTTCGCATTCAGAGTGCCGAGCGAGATAACCACGTCGCCGCGCCTGGAATCGAAAAACCCGCTGGCATTCCCGTGGCCTTTGCTGAGTATGTCACGCTGATGTTCGATCTCCAAGTGGCGGCCTTCAAGACGGACTCCACCCGTGTCTCGACCATGATGATCGGGCGCGAGGGCAGCATGCGAACCTACCCGGAGATCAATATCGCCGACAGTCATCACCCACTAACCCACCACCGCAACAACCCACAGTTCATTGAGAAAGTCGCACAAATCAACACGCTTCATACTGAGCTCTTTGCACGCTACTTAGGAAAACTCAAGGCCACTCAAGACGGCGAGGGCAACCTACTGGACAACTCCCTCATCGTCTATGGCAGCGGCATAAGTGATGGAAACCGCCACACGCATGAAAACCTGCCACTGCTCGTTGCTGGCGGCGGCGGCGGCAGTGTGAAGCCGGGTCGCCACATCGCCTACGCACAAGAAACGCCGGTTGCAAATTTATACATGACACTGCTAGACCGCGCCGGTGTCCGCCCCGAATCCATCGGCGACAGCACCGGCAAACTCGTCCAGCTCGGCCAGATGTGACCCCCTCCTCGCCACTTGGCGAGGAGGAGGAAACCTCAGTTATCGGGCGTCTGCTCTCCCAGGAGATGCCGCACTGTGTACATCTGCCCAATGTGATAACCAACATGAAACACCATGTACTGCAACACCTCACCATAGGTGTTCCCTGGTGACCCGTTTGGGGAAGCACTGTCCAAGTCGAGGTTCCGTGCCTTAAGATGGGCAACCGCTTCCTGATGCACCCGCGCTAGCTCTGCACCAACCTGCTGCGCCGTCAGGGCGAGATGCGCGTCTGAAGGAGTCATCGCAAGCGTCGCGGGGTAGTACCGGAACTGTGAGTCAATCAGTGGGCTACTCACCTTGCCCTCACCTGCAAACCGGTTCGCCTCCGCGTAGGCGATATGCCCCGCCAGCTCACCCACCGAGAGAATCCCCTCCGCAGGCCGTTTCCAGACGTTCTCATCCGCCAGCCCTTTAAACGCTTCTGTCACCTCGAAATACGCCAACTCCAGGCTGCTCAGGTACGTTTCAAGCATCTTTTCCTACTCCCCACCTTTGATGGGCTGCATGATCCCAGAGATAATCCCCTCGGTGTCGGAGAAGTACGCAAGCCAGCCGACTCCAGGGATCTGATGCTTCTCCATCGTGATCGTCCCACCTGCTGCCTTGATTTTCTCAATCGCCTCGTCAATGTCCGTAATATCAATGACGTTGATCGGGGCCATGGGAAACTGCGGGTCATGAGCCATTAATCCGCCATTGATTCCCTCGGCCTCTTTCTCGCCCGTCTGCACGAGCCAGTAGTCCATCGGGCCATCCCACTTATGGAACTTCCAGCCAAACGCCTGGCTATAAAACGCAATCGCACGCTCCGGGTTCTGGGCCGGGAGCTCAAAATGAATCACTCTAGACATAGTCTTTTCCTCCTCTGACGACTATCTATCGCCAATAACAAACATAAGTTTACACAAGTCCTCACGTTTGTCAATGACTTTTTTTCGCCAGGGCAGAAAGCCCCCACGCGGCAAAGTCCGCGATGCGCTCGTCGTTGCTCGCGAAGCCGGGGCAGAGCTGGCCGGCGGCGTCCACGTACCCCGCTTCTCCACGGGAGCGTCGGTCTTGATGGGCAATCACAACGAGAGCACCTTCCGTAAAGAGCGCCTGAACCTCGTCGGGGATCGCCTGGCCACCGATGCAAGTGGGCACGAGGGGCGCAAGCTCGGGGGTGTTGTGCTCCGTGCCCGCAGTCACAATAATTCCAGCGGCACGGAGCGCCTTGACATAGTGGGCGAGAACCTCGGGAGTGTTGCGTGTCGGAATCAGTTCAGCAGCCCAGATCCCACGTTCCTTCAGCGAGGCGATCAGCGTGTTTGCGTCGGCCTCGAATGGACAGATCGGGTTGGAACCGTCAATTAGGGTGGGGTAGCAGGGAATCCCTCCCAGTGCAAGGATCAGCTGATACGCGTGGTCAAACCCGACAAAAGTCTCGGGGATATAGCCCGGCTTCCCCGCCTTCATCCACTGGGAGCGAATCGCATTCTGATCCAGCGCACCGGGGCGGCCTTCCAGCGCGGCCTCAAAGGCTTGCGCCACATGGCGCTCCTGCAAATAAACCGTCGCCACCGGGCAACCGTGGCGCTGTGCGATGGCTTGCTGAATTGTCTCCGCGGTGAGTGGGACGCTCAGAAGTGCACTGAGTTTCTCCACCACCTTTGCCATACGCTCCGAGTCGTTGTGCCGAATGACGGCAAGCAGTGCCGTTGCCTCAGCAGAAAGCGTCGAAAACTCCGTGATTCCCTTACCACACAGATAGAACTTGCCCGGATTTCCCGGATCGTTGATCTTGATTCCTGCGGCTTGCAGCTCTGGCACCAGGCAGATAATCTCTAGGCCAAAGAGAGGGAAAATCCCCTTTGCCTTAGCAAGCGCAGCGAACTCCGCGTAGACACTCCAGTCGTAGTAGTTACTGCCCCCCAGCACAGAGAGGCCTTGCTCGGAAGCAAGCTCAATGGCCTGGGAGACACTCACAAAGGCGGAGAAATTGGGAGGAAGGTGGATATGCGCATTGAGCTTCATCTCAGAAAGTCGGGTCATTCCTTCACTTTATCGCATGCTGTCTGGCTTGCCCTCCTTCGGATTGTCTGGTATGCTGTGCCTGCTTTGAAAGCCATACTGGTCCCCAATCTCGTGGAATACCACTCGGTTAGCATGAAACGCTATGCGCAAGAGCTGACACAATCCCTCCTCAATTTAAATCTCCCTGGTTGGGAATATGAGTCTCTTACCTGTCATCATATCGAACTGGTAGCGAAGCTGGTTCCTGGGAAACTCGGTAGCAAGAATGCAGAGCGGTTGGGGCGGCTGGTTAGCTATCCCCTCAAAGCGCGCAAAGCCCAGGGTGATTTATTTCACATTCTGGATCACAGCCATGCCCATATTATGCGTTCTCTCGTCGCACAAAAAACCATTATCACCTGCCATGACATTATCCCATTACTTGCCAGCCGCGGAAAAATTGATATTCCCGTCACTCCAAACGAAAAACGAGCCATTTTTAAAATTGTCCAGCGGCTGGAGCAGGCGCGGGCAGTGATCGCCATTTCAGAGTCCACCAAGGCTAATCTCCTTGAGCACACGCGTGTGCCTGAGGAACGGATCCATGTGGTGTACTACGGGGTCAATCCAAACTTCACGGCAGCTCCGCCCACGGGAATCAGCCGGGCTGACGAGCGGGCAGCCTTGCTGGCGCACTACAAGATTCCTGCCGAGGCTAAAGTGCTGATGCATGTCGGGACAACCGGACGCTACAAAAACAACACAGCCTTGGTGAAACTGCTCAAGGCGCTGGATAAAGATGTCTGGCTTCTGCGTGTCGGATCGCCTTTTTTCGACGATGAAGAGGCTCTTGTGGACAGCCTTGGCGTTCGAGACCGACTGGTTCAGGCGGGGAGAATCTACGATGACCAGCGCCTCGCTGCCCACTACCGGGCCGCTGATTTGTTTGTCTTTCCCTCTATCTGGGAAGGATTTGGCTGGCCGCCTCTGGAAGCAATGGCTTGTGGCACGCCCGCAGTCACCAGTAACGTCGCCTCGTTGCCTGAAGTGGTTGGGGATGCCGGGGTAACGGTGGGGCCACACGAGCATGCCGCCCTAGCTGAGGCTGTCAACTCCCTTTTGCAAGATCCCGTCCGGCTGAACGTATTGCGTCAGCGGGCGGTCGAGCAGGCAGCACGCTTCACCTGGGAGCGCTGTGGCAGACAGACACAAACGGTTTACGAGAAGGTTGCACTATGAAGGTAATTATTACAGGGGTCGCGGGGTTTATCGGTGGACACGCTGCACGCCGTTTTTTAGCGCAGGGTGCGACGGTGATTGGAATAGACAACCTCTCGCGGCGCGGCAATGCAGAGAATCTGGAGGAGCTGCGCCAGCTCCCGGGAGATTTTACGTTTGCGTTTGGTGATATTCGCAATATAAATGATATTCTCCGGATCTTCGCCGCCCACGAGGATGCCAATGTCGTGATTCATCTTGCGGGTCAGGTCGCTGTAACGACCTCGGTGACCAACCCGCGTATGGACTTTGAAGCCAATGCGCTCGGGACTTTCAACCTCCTGGAAGCAACGCGGCAACACTGCCCCGGAGCCACTTTTCTCTATTCATCCACCAATAAAGTCTATGGCGGCATGGAGCAGGTCGTTATTGTCGAAAGAGATGGTCGGTATGCGTATCGCGACATCCCGGAGGGCATGGTTGAAGAGACTCCTCTGGACTTCCACTCGCCTTACGGGTGCTCTAAGGGTGCAGGAGATCAGTACGTCCGTGACTACGCCCGTATCTATGGCTTAAAAACGGTGGTTTTCCGTCAGAGCTGTATCTACGGGACACATCAGTTTGGCATTGAAGACCAGGGCTGGGTCGCTTGGTTTACGATCGCAACAATCCTAGGCAAGCCAATTACTCTCTATGGCGATGGCAAGCAAGTACGTGATGTGCTCTGGGTTGATGACCTGATTGATCTTTATCAAGCTGCCATTGAGAAAATTGATATCGCGGCGGGCAAAGTCTATAATGCAGGCGGCGGCCTAGCAAACACCATGTCGCTCCGAGAGCTTCTGGCGTTTCTTGAGGAGCTCGCAGGGCACCCGATCTGCCCCGCCCAGGCGGACTGGCGCCCGGGTGACCAGAAAGTCTTTGTCGCAGACTGTACACGGGTTCGAACGGAGCTTGGCTGGAGTCCTAAAGTTGCGCCTAAGGAAGGGGTACAGCGGCTTTGGAGCTGGACAAATCCTAACCGTGCCCTGCTGGAAAAAGTGCTGGGGTAGGGTTGAATCGTGAAAAATCTCTCACCACTTGAACACTTCGCCTTTAGAGTTCTCTATTTGGATCACACCGCTCAGATGAGCGGAGGAGAAATGGCTCTCTCGCGGCTCCTGGCAACTCTAGACCCAAACCAAGTGGTACCGCTGGTGATTCTTGGGGAAGAAGGACCTCTAGCCAAGACACTCCGCAGTCAGGGAATTGAGACACATGTCTTCCCGCTGCTCTCGCACATTCGCACCATTCGTAAAGATACCATGGGCTTTCGTGGCTGGCTCCAGCGCGCGAAACATGGCCTACCGCTCTGGCTGTATGCTCAGCAAATTGCACGATTCGCTCAGAATAATAATGTTGATATTATCTATACAAACTCGCTTAAGTCAAACTTATACGGTGCATTAGCAAGCAAACTTGCACGAATACCTTTAATATGGCACGTCCGTGACAGGATTGAAGAAAGCTATCTCCCAATAGCAGCCGTTCGTCTTTTTCGTATTCTCGCACGCCGCCTGCCCACGTGCGTGGTTGCCAACTCACAAAGTACGCTAGAGACCCTTCATCTCCCCCCGACTGCCCTTACGGAAGTCATTGCGAGCGGGATGACCCAAGAGTATATCCAGCGTTGCCAGGAACCCCGTATCCATCATTCCCTTCCTCAGATAGGAATTGTGGGAAGAATTGCGTCGTGGAAAGGCCAGGATATCTTCCTCCGTGCAGCGGCTCAGGTGCTCAGGAGCGGTCATAAAGCCCATTTCCGGGTGGTTGGCGCACCACTTTTCGGGGAAGATTCGCAGCTCGATACGCTCCAATTGCTAGTCGGCGAGCTGGGGATCCAGGAGCATGTCACGTTCTGTGGATTCCAGTCAGACATCCCGTCGCAGCTACGCAATCTGGATATCCTGGTCCATGCTAGCACCCTCCCGGAGCCCTTCGGGCAGGTCATTGTTGAGGGCATGGTTGCGGGTGTCCCAGTGATCGCGACTGACGGCGGCGGGGCTCGCGAGATCGTCACGCACGAGCAAACGGGCCTCTTGGTGCCCCTCGGAGATGTAGAAGCGTTGACGGCGAGTTTGTTGCGCTTATTGGGGGATCCAGAGCTTGCGGGACGTCTTGGGGCGGCAGGAAAAGAGCACGCGCTCCAGAACTACACTGTGGAGATCTCCGCGCGAAAAAGCGAAGCCCTCTACGCGCGCGTGCTCCAAAGAAAAAAGCCGCCTAAAAACAACTAGCGAGCCTCCCCTCTGAGAGACTCGTTAGTCTGTCTTTTCTTTTTGATTGACTTACAAATTTCTTAAGAGGAAGCCCAGCATGAGCCGCGTGGAGTGCTGGCGCTGCTGTGGATCCCCAATGCCATGGCGGCTGGTCGGGGCGGGGTAGAACATCATCTCGAAATCTTTCCCAGCTTTTTGAAGACGATAGACCAGCTGTACAGAGTTCTGTAAGTGAACATTGTCATCCATCATGCCGTGCACGAGGAGCAGCTTGCCGTGACAGTTCTCCGCACCTTCCAGGCACGAAGCGGCTTTGTAGCCCTCCGGGTTGAGCTGCGGCGTAGACATGTAGCGCTCGGTGTAGATCGTGTCATAAAACGCCCAGTCTGTGGGTGGTGCCCCCGCGATCCCGCACTTGAACATCTTCGAGTGGGTCAGAGCGTAGGCCGTCATGAAACCACCGTAGCTCCAGCCCTCCATGGAGATACGGTCTTTGTCGGCGTAGCCCTGGTCTATCAGATACTTGAGCGCATCCTCGATATCCTGGAGCTCGCGCACCCCGAGCTGCTTGTAGCTACACTTCTGCGCTTCGGCCCCACGCGGGTTGGCGGTGCGGTTGTCGCACTTGAACACAATGATCCCGTTCTGCGCCAGAAACTGATCCCGAACACTTCCATTAACACTGCTGTAGCTGTTGCGCGCAGTGGGAGCACTCGGCCCGGCGTAGACGGGCATGTAGACCGGATAGCGCTTCTTAGGATCGTAGCCCGGCGGCAACAGTAGAGTCCCCTCCAGCACGTAGCCATCGCGCGCTTTAATTGTGACAAACTTGCCTTCCCCTAGCCGATACTGCGCTCCAGAGCGCGGCGGATCGTACTTCGCGACGGTCTTGAGCACTGCGCCGGTCTTGCCATCGCAGAGCCGAATCATTCCGGGGTTTTCCGCAGTGGAGTAGGTGTCCAGATAAAACTCCTCGGTGGGCGAAAACGCGACCTGGTGGGTGCCCATGCCCTGTGTCAGGCACAGGGGGGCGCTCTTACCGTCTAGTGACGCACGGTAGAGATGGCTTCCAGAAACATCCACCCCGTTGCCGTTGAAGTAGACTAGACCTTTCTCTTCATCAAGCCGGGTGACGCCTTTCAAATCGTAGAGTCCTTTGGTGACTTGGGCAACCAGTGTCCCATCCACTTTGTAGCGGTAGAGGTGCCGGAAACCGTCGCGGTCACTCGTCCAAAGAAACGTCCCATCGGCAAGCCACGTCGGGTCCTCAGTGACATCCACCCACTGGGCACTCTTCTCCGTGATCAGGGTTCGGGAGTCGTTGCCGGTGATGGCATCGGCGCTCCGAAGCTCAAGCTGGCTCTGTATTCGATTCTGAAGCTGGTAGTAGAGGCGCTTGCCGTCTGGAGTGAAGTTAAAGCGAACAATCAACAAGTCCTCGGGTACAAAAGGGCGGGTATCCACGAAGACCGGGTCCCCTCCCTCAACAGAAACAACGCCTAGCTTCGCGGTTGGGTTGGGGTCACCGGGCAGCGGGTAGTCCCAGTCCTCCGTCGCCTCCTGCTGACGTTTGGTATGGTCTTGCATCCGGTACTTCTTCACACCGGACTCATCGAGCCTGAGAAAGGCAAGGTGCTTATTATCCGGGCTCCAGCGAATCGCGTAACGACCGCCCCGACCATAGACTTCCTCATCGTAGACCCAGTCGAGAATCCCATTGAGAATGGTTCCTGAGCCGTCTTTAGTAAGCTGTTTATCGTCGCCGCCCTGACTGTCTTTCACATAGAGATTGTTGTTCTTGACATAGGCAGTGTAGCGCCCGTCGGGGCTGGTCAGGCTGCTTCCGCCCCCTCGGCGCACCCGCCGCGCACCCGTCGCCGCCGACGGTACTCGCACGGTTTCACTGTCTTTGGGCTGTGGGACATCTTTGCCCGTTCGAGCATCTATAAAGCGCTCGATACCCTCTTTGGTGAGCTTGTAGACGGTCCCGCTGGCCCAGCTTACCGATGCCTGTGGCACGGGTGACAAGCTGACTCCTGACCGCCCGAGAGCCTCGTCGAAGGTAAATACCTTTGTCTGGGCGAACGTGGGTGCCGCGCACACGAGGGCTGCGGCTAAGAAAAAAGAAGTGCGCATGAATTATTATAGCCGAACTCCCGTCGGGGAGCGTCCCTTGGTGTACCGTGTCGGCAATACTTAGGGAAGCGCCTAATTTTTTCCGTCGTCAGAAATTTTTCATAATTGTCTCGTATAATTTTAATAATTGTCCTGTATGACAAAGAATAAGAAATGGAACTCAATATGAAAACAACAGCTCTAACCCTCCTGGCAATCCTAGCCATCGGTGCCGTTGCCTTTGCTCAGCCCCCCGCAGGTGGCGGTGGACGCCCAGGCGGCGGCGGTGGTCCAGGCGGCGGTGGTGGACGCCAAGGTGGCGGTGGCATGCGGATGTTCGATCAGCTCGGCCTCACCGAAGCACAAAAGACCAAGCTCAAGACCCTCACCGACAAGCAGCGCGAGGAATCGGTAGCCCTTCGCAAGAAGCACACCGAGCAGATCAATGGCCTTCTGACTCCGGAGCAAAAAAAGAAGCTGGAGGAAGCGCGCAAACAAATGATGGATCGCTTCCGTGGCGGCGCAGGTGGTCCTGGTGGAGCGGGCGGCCCAGGGGCTCCTGCCGCTGCGGGCAAGCCTGCAGCCAAGCCCGGCACGAAAAAGGGCTAGAATAGCCGACTGTAGCTCTGGCCGAGAGCCGAACTCAGGTAGAATAGTGGCATGCATCGCCGCGTTTTTGCCCTTGTCTCCGCCCTCGGCCTCGCGACACTCAGCGTCGCTGCGCCCCCTCCCCAGCTTTTTTCACGCGACGACGGAGTCACTCTCGCTCGAAGCGCCCGACGGATTCTCTCAGAGAGCTGCTTTGCCTGCCATGGCCCCGATGAGAAGCAGCGAAAAGCAGGGCTACGCCTAGATCAGCCCAGCTCGGCGGTAGTCCCGGGCGACATTCTCGCCAGTGCACTGGTTCAACGCATTACAAAACCCACGAGCAGTCCCCTGGCAATGCCGCCGGTGACGAGCCATAAGGCGCTCACGGGGGCGCAGAAACAGCTTCTCCAGCGCTGGATCGGCGAGGGCGCCACCTACGAAAAACACTGGGCCTTTACCCCTCCTGTCCGACGGCGGCCAACAGGAGAGACAGAGAAAGGCATAGATAGTTTTATCCGGGCGCGGCTCACCCAGGAGAAGCTCACGCTCTCACCCGAGGCCGATAAACGCACGCTCATCCGCCGTGTCTCACTCGATCTGACGGGCCTGCCGCCAACACCTGTCGAGGTCAAGGCCTTTCTTGATGACAGTGCCCCTCGTGCCTACGAGCGCGTGGTAGACAGATTGCTGGCGAGCCCCGCCTACGGCGAGCGGATGGCACTGGGGTGGCTGGATCTGGCACGCTATGCCGACACGCACGGCTACCACATTGACTCCCACCGCGACATGTATAGATGGCGCGACTGGGTAATCGCGGCGTTTAATCAAAACAAGCCCTACGACCAGTTCGTGACCGAGCAGCTCGCCGGGGATCTGCTCCCCAATGCCACCCGAGATCAGAAGATCGCCACGGGCTTTAATCGCAACCACCCGATCAACTTTGAGGGCGGTGCCATCCCCGAGGAGTATCTCACAGCCTATGTCGCCGATCGAGTGGATACCACAGCGACGGCGTTTTTAGGCCTCACGATGCGCTGTGCCCAGTGCCACGACCACAAGTACGATCCACTGACGCAGCGCGACTACTACAAGCTCTTTGCCTACTTTAATAATAATGATGAGGTGGGCCTCGACGGGACCAAGGGCAACGCGAAACCGTTTCTACGCGCCCCCTACCCCGAGCAAGAAGCACGGCTCACAGCACTAGACACAAGGCAAGCCGAGCTTGACAGCAAGATCGCTGCAAAAGAAGCTGGCTCTGTCGCGATTCCCGAGCTGCTTACCAGCGACTGGGACACACAGCTTGCCCCGGGCCTCGCCGCGCATCTGAGCTTTCCAAAAGAACAAGTGGGGATTGTCAGCGGTGCGCTGGCACTGAACGGAAGCCAGGCAAAAGACTATCCAGGACTTGGGGAGTTTGAGCGCGATCAGCCGTTCTCCTATGGTTGCTGGGTCTGGCCCGAGGGCGGGAGTCAGGCGCTGTTCTCACGTATGGACAATGGACTGGGAGTACGTGGCTGGGATCTGTATCTCGCTGATGGTCAGCCGATGGCGCACCTTATTAGTCACTGGCCCGATGATGCCCTGCGCGCCGATAGCAAAGAGCGCCTGCCCATGGGCCGATGGAGCCATGTCTTTGTTACCTACGATGGTACGGGGAAGCTAGGCGGCGTAAAAATCTATGTCAATGGCAAGTCCACGGAGCTGACGTCGGGCGCGGACTCGCTGAAAAACACGATCAAGGTCAACAAGCCTTTGCGCCTTGGGGGACGCGATCAGGCAACGGGTTTTAAGGGTAAACTGGATGACATCCGGATCTACGCGCGCGTGGTTCCGCCCACTGAGGTTTCGCTTCTGGCCGAGACCGACCCCCTCCGGCCCGTGCTCGAACAGACCGCCGAAAAACGCACCCCCGAGCAGCAGCGCACCCTCACACGCTACGCCCTGCGCACCCGTGACCCGCAGTACCGGGCATTCTTTGACGAGAAAAACCAAGCAGCGCGGGAGAAAGACGCGCTCGAAAAAGAGATCCCTACGACAATGGTCATGCAGGAGCGCACGGAGCAACGCCCGACATTCTTACTGGAGCGCGGCGAGTACAACAAGCCCAAAGAGCGCGTGGAGGCGGGCATCCCCACATTGTTTGGCAACACTGCCGGGTCGCGCCTCGATCTAGCCAAGTGGCTTGTCTCCCCGCAGAACCCCCTGACGGCGCGTGTCGCGGTGAACCGGCTCTGGCAGCAATTTTTCGGCCTGGGACTGGTCAAGACAAGCGAGAATTTTGGTGTCCAAGGCGAAGCGCCCAGTCACCCGGAGCTGCTCGACAGGCTCGCGGTGGAGTTTAGAGAGTCCGGCTGGGATGTGAAAAAGCTGGTGCGCCGCATCGTCACCAGCGCCACCTACAAACAGACCTCTGTCGCCTCCGCCGCCTTGCTACACCGCGACCCCGAAAATAGACTGCTCGCCCGCGCCCCCCGCCTGCGTTTGCCTGCGGAGCTGGTGCGCGATCAGGCCCTCGCAGTGAGTGGCCTGCTGGTCTCAAAAGTGGGCGGGCCGAGTGTTAAGCCCTACCAGCCGCCAGGACTCTGGGAGGAGATGAGCTTCAAAGGAGACTTCTCCGCCCAAACCTACGAGCAAGACCACGGCGAGAAACTCTACCGTCGCTCGATGTACACCTTCTGGAAACGCACAGTTCCGCCGCCGAGCTTACAGACCTTCGATGCTCCCGAGCGCGAGTTTTGTATCGTCCGGCGCAGCGCCACCAACACCCCCCTCCAGGCGCTGATTTTAATGAACGATCCGACCTACATCGAGGCATCCCGCAAGCTCGCGGAGCATGTCCTGCGCGACGCCCTACCGTCGGCTCCCCAGCGCCTCGCCTATCTCTACCGGCTCCTGCTCGCCCGAGAACCCAGTACTGCGGAGCTCTCTCTTCTACTCACGGTAGTGAACCGCCAGACGACGGCATTTCGGAAGAGCCCGGAGAGCGCCGCTAAGCTGCTCCGGGTTGGTGAGTCTCCCACCGATACGTCCTTCGATCCCATTGAGCTAGCAGCCTGGGCGACTGTGTGCAGCACTGTGATGAACCTCGATGAAGCAATTACGCGGGGCTAGCCAACATGAAAACCACGATTGAACTTCTCGCCGATCTCGTTGCACTTCCCGGCCCACCGGGTCAAGAAGACACCGTGCGAGAGTATCTGGGCAAGCAGCTCGATGCCCTCAATTTACCCTGGCATGTGGATGCAAGAGGCAACCTACTCTGTGGCTCCGAGACTCCCAAAGTCATTGTTACGGCGCACTTGGATGAGATTGCGCTTCTGATTGCCGGAATGCGACACGATGGCTCGCTAGGTGTCGTGCCACTGGGTGGGACGCACCCATGGAAGTGGGGCGAGGGTCCCGTGGAGATTCTCCCGCTGGAGGGTGGCGAGCCGATTGCTGGGGTTCTTTCCTTCGGCTCTATTCACACCAGCCATCCCGCCACTGCCATCGAGCGGAGTCGCGCCGGACAGCCACTTACCTGGGCCGATGCGCGGATTATCCTCGGTAAAGTTCAAGACATCCCCGTCGGTTCACGCGTCGTCATGGCCCGCTGCCGCCGCACGCTCTGGCCCATGGACGATAAGATCGGCAGCTACTTCCTCGATGACCGCGCGGACTTAGTCGCCTGGCTCAAGGTAATTGAAACCCTCTTCGCGAAGCCGGAGAGGGTCGGCAACGAGGAACGAGTGAGCCGGGGAGAGGTTTTATTTGCCGCGACGGCTGCCGAGGAGCTGGGCGGGCATGGGGCGCTCTGGCTTTTGGGAAACACCCGGCCTGAGGTCTGTGTCGCGCTGGAGATCGGGCCGCTTGCGCCGGACAACGCCGTGCAGCTCACGGCAACCCCC
>NZ_JAYUPA010000088.1:0-2340 GCF_043760365.1 Armatimonas sp. | reverse complement strand
TTCAGGAAACCTCGATGCAACCCATTGATTTAACCCCTGAATCTAAAGGCCCCTGGCGCTGGAGTGTTGCTCAGTTTGAGCGTGCTATGGCGCTGGGGCTCTTTCCTGAGGACGTACGCCTAGAGCTACTTGAAGGCGAGCTGTACGAAAAGCCTATGGAAAACCCACCCCATGCCTATACTACCGACGTAATCTACGACCTACTCGCCCGTAGCCTTGACCTGAGCACTTGCTTCCTGCGCAACCAGCACGCCCTGCCCCTCAGCACGACCTCCACCCCTATCCCCGATATCGCAGTGATTGCGGGCCAGCGCCGCGACTTTCTCCAGAGCCACCCTAAGCCCGAGCAAGTGCTGCTACTGATCGAGGTCTCGGGGGCGACACTCTCCCAAGATCGTAATACAAAGGCCGAGATCTACGCCGAGGCCGGGATTCAAGAGTACTGGATTGTCAATTTGAGCCAGCGACGGCTGGAGGTATTCCGCGATCCCTCAGGCACCGAGTGGGGAACTCACCTCAAGGTCACCGAACAACAGAGCATTGCCCCCCTCTGTGCGCCCTCTGTCTCGATAGCCGTCGCAGCACTCCTTCCCCCAGATCTCTCATGAAGCACGGCTTCCTACTCTTACTTGCGGGGCTTGTTGGTGTGCTCTGTGCCCTCATTCCCCGTCCTCTGATAATCTTCCCCGTATGTCTGTATCTGGGTGTGACCTCTGCTCTTGCTCTCAGAAACCTCCCGAGTAGCGAGCGAATCGCCTGGGGAGTTGGACTATGTGCGGTCGCGAGCATCACTGCAACTGTGTTCAGTCGGTTCTTTTTTCTGGTTGGCATGTTCTGGTTCCCTTGGTTTGTGCTATTTGTACTTCCTGTTGTCGGTGTGGGTTGGCAAAAGCTCCCCTTGGTCAAGCAGGTGGGAATGGCGCTTGTCCTAGCTCCTCTTCTCTATCTGGGCACCGCAACGATTCTCTTCCACTTTTGGGGTGGTCAGGTCTCGCCCTATACAGAAACTCGCGATAGACAGCAACGAGAACCGGCGGTTGGCCCTGCGGTTTCCTGGCTTACCTATGTCATCAGCCCACCACAGGGGCCATGCTGCGTCCTCTCCTGTGACTACAACGGAAATGAGTGGGTGTGGAAAGTCTACCGCCCGGTCGTCCAGCTCTGGTTCGCCGCGCCGGGCTGCCGCTACTACTCTCCCTGAGACTTTGTGGTAAAATCCCGGCAACACCTCGCAATAATTAAAGGCATTTACTTTGGAAGAACAGGCGGCGCGTCAGTTTCCGGTAGGTAGTGAGATCATCGAGATCAAGCAGGACACCACCGGTAATATCAATAAAACCTATCTGGTCACCCTGACAGATAGTAGGCGGTTTATCCTCCAGCGGATCAACAAGAGGGTTTTCACTCAGCCTGAGCTGGTGATGCGCAACATCCGCCGGTTTTCGGAGCACGTCGCCCGTAAGCTTGCCGTGGCTCCCATTGATAAGGGCCGTCGCTGGGAGACGCCGCAGGTGCTGGCTACGCGCGATGGCAAGGATTTCTGGATTGATGCCGAAGGCGAGTACTGGCGCGCCTTGAGCTTTATCCCTCGCTCCCGCTCCTACAACACGGCCCAGAATGAGGCACATGCCTACGAAGTGGGCTTTGGGCTGGGCGCGTTCCACAACCTGATCAGCGACATGAAGGCCGATCAGCTCGCCGACACGCTGCCGGGCTTTCATATCGCGCCGGGTTATCTGGCACACTTCGATAAAGTCGCCGCCAACCATAGTACGGAGCTAACAGCCGAAGTGCGCCACGGACTGGCGTTTGTGGAAGCGCGGCGCGGGCTTACCCATGTTTTAGAGGATGCCAAGGCGTCTGGCAAGCTCCCACTGCGCCCGATTCACGGCGACCCGAAGATCAATAACGTCATGATGGACATCGTCACCGGGCAAGCCATCAGTATTATTGACCTTGATACCGTCAAGCCTGGCCTAGTGCACTACGATATCGGCGATGGACTGCGCTCGGCGTGCAACGCGCTGGGCGAGGAGACCAAGAACTTCGACGCCGTGTGCTTTGAGCCAGAGCTTGCCAAGGCGATTCTGAGCGGCTACTTGGAGCAAGCCCACCACTTTCTCACTCCCGCTGACTACGAGCATCTCTTCGATGCCATCCGCTTAATTGCCTTCGAGCTGGGCCTGCGCTTCTTCACCGATCACCTCGCGGGCGATGTCTACTTCCTCGCGGACCACCGGGGCCACAATCTGGAGCGCGCACTGGTGCAGTTCGCGCTGTGCCAGAGTATCGAGGCGCAAGAGAGCACGATCCGCAAGATCATCTCCGACGCGCTGTAGC
>NZ_JAYUPA010000087.1:0-2344 GCF_043760365.1 Armatimonas sp. | reverse complement strand
CGCTACGCCCGGAGTTTGCGGCGCGGGGGCTGGCGATTCTTTCCGGGCTGGAGGTGGACATCCTCAAAGACGGCACGCTGGACATGGACGACGAGGTTTTAGAGAAGCTGGATATTGTCGTGGCGTCGGTGCACCTGCGCTACAAGGAGGACGAGGCGGCGATGACGGCGCGGATCTGCACGGCGCTCGCCAGCCCGCACGTGGACATTTTGGGGCACCCGACCGGGCGGATCATGGGCCAGCGCGAGGGCTATCCGCTGGATATTGATGCGGTGATTGCGACTGCTGCGAAGTACGGGAAAGCGCTGGAGATCAACTCGTCGCCCGAGCGCATGGACCTGTGCGACGAGCACGTTAAACTTGCCAAAGCGGCGGGGGTGAAGATCGCGATCAACTGCGACGCGCACTCGGTGAAGTCGCTAGGCAATCTCTCATGGGGGCTGTGTATCGCCCGTCGTGCCGGGTTGGAGGTGGGCGATGTGCTCAACTGCTGGGATTTGAAGGCGTTGCGGGAGTGGCTTAGGCCGCCCTCATAAATCGCCCCGATGAACGGGGGCGTCTTTTTGACAGCTTCGCGGACACAAAGGGCGTGCCGCCCATACAGAGTACCGAGTTTACTCGGTATGGCCCGAAGTGGCCTTCGTGTCGGAGCCCGCGACGACAATAACACGCCCCGGTTCATCGGGGCGATTTATGAAGGCGATTTCAACGGCTAGATACCAGCTTTACAGCCGAACGCGTAGATCGCGCATGAGCTGGCCCGTGGCGGGATGAATCACAAGGACTCTGCCCTGGGAGTCGGCGAGGGTGAGCGCCGTTTCGGTGGCCCGCAGGCGCACCCGCTCTGCCCCCGAGAGCCGTAGCTGGAGTTTTGGAGATTGGATATTCCGGTGGGTATAGTGGCAGACCAGAACTGTGATGCCGAGCGGGTCGCGTAGGGCACTGACAATCAGCTCGTTGTCCCCGAGGCGCACGACTGCCAGTCCCGCTTGCGTGTCCCCAGGCTCGCCTAAAACGCAGCTTCTCTGGAGCGCTTCGATCTGCCCGTAGAGCACCACGGCGGGCTCACCAAAGAGGCTTAGCTCGTCGTCGTCGTCGGCCTAGAGCCAGTAGACGCTCTGGGCGGTCAGGTCAAACGTCCCGCCTGAGAAGAGGATTTCCTGGCGGCGAAACGGAGCGGCTTCTGGCCAGAGCATAAAACGGTCTTCGTATAGGCTCAGCACGCTGCCGTTGGTACTGAGGGCGAGAACGGGCTCTTTTGTTTCCGTGAAGGTGAGGGCTTTGGGCGTGGCGGCGAGGGTGTCGAGCGTGAGAATCTGTCCGTTGCGTGCCACGCGCCAGAGGCCATCGCTCAGTGCCGTTTCCCAGCAGAGCAGAGAGAGCTCGCCCCAGTCGGTGACTTTACGCGTCCCGAGATCAAGAATATGCACCCGCTGGCTGTCGTCGCGGTGGGCAATCGCAAGGGCCCGTGCGCCGGTCTTGCCGACGACAAGCGAGGTTGCTGGAATATCGAACCGATGGAGAATGCGCCCATCGTGGCTCAGCAGAAGCACGCCCGCCTCGCCGAGCGCGGCGAGCGTGCGCCCATCGGGGAGATACGCCGCGTCCACAATCGGGACAGTGCCCGTATCGCCGCCCTCGATTCGGATTTCGAGCGGCTCGGCGCGCTCAAGAAGGGAGGGTTGTGGCTTAGGCGTGAGTGTTGGCAAGTCCGCGACCAGCACAGGAAGCTTTGCCCACCGCCCCCAGGCCGTTGCCAATTCGGGCTTGAGGTAGGTTTGACCCCTGCCATGATCGGCGAGGGTGGCGCGAAGCCCAGTCCGAAGAAGGGGCAGCAGCTCGGGGTGCGAGTCGGCTTCGACGTAGAGGTTTGTGAGGAACTGGGTGCGCTCGGAGACAGCGTGCGGGTCGGCGACAATCGCCAGTGCCTTTTCTTGCCAGGGCTCCGACTCCTCCGGGCTCTCGCTCCAGATAAGTAAACGTCCGATAAGAAAAGCCCCTGAGCTTCCGCCGTTCTCCGCTCCCAGAGCGGCCCAACGCTTTGCCAGCGGTCGTGCCGTCTCGACACTCTGTATCGTCGTGACGGCTTTCGCATAATCTCCCCACTCGGCGTGGAGCTGTGCCCACTCCACGCGCAGCGTCTCGGCGGCGGCGGTGTGCTGGCTGCGCTCTAGTCTGAAAATCGCATCGGCGAAGCACTGGCTACGCCTGGCGATGGCGATGGCACGCTCTTTATCCCCAGCCAGCCACCACTGCCGGACGACCAGCGCGGGCGATAGATTGCGCGCCTCGGACATCTCGGCGGCAAGGCGGAGCTTTCCGTGGCGCTCTAAAAACGAGACCG
>NZ_JAYUPA010000086.1:0-2344 GCF_043760365.1 Armatimonas sp. | reverse complement strand
GTCTGGAGCGCCCACTTGTAGCCGTGGGGCCAGAACTGCTCCGAGCCGCCCGCATCCACAAAGATCTCCACAGCATCGCCGACGGTCTGCCGCGCCGTTTGAATCAGCAGCTTGTCGTAGCCGCCGCTCACGCGCCCAAAGCCTGACCAACCGATCTTGATGGCACGAAACCCCGCTTCCAGCACCGCCTCCAATCTCTGTTTGAGAACAGGCGGCTCGGCAAAGAGAATCGAGGCGTAGGGCTTGATCTTGTCTCGGTAACAGCCGCCCAAGAGCCGCGCGACGGGCTGACCGGTAGCTTTCCCAAGAATATCCCAGAGCGCAATGTCCACGCCCGAGATAGCGTGCGCGACCGTGCCGCCGCGCCCTTGCCAGAACGTGGACTGCAAAAGCGTCTCGCTCACGCGCTCCGGCTCCAGTGCGCTCTGGCCGATGAGATACGGGCGCAAGAGCGCAAGCGCCGCCGTGACCAGCGCCCCCGACGTAAAACAGCTCCCCCAGCCGGTGATGCCACCGTCGGTGTCCACCCGGATCAGCGTGTGCAGCTCCTCGTCTAAATCGTAGCCCTGCGCCCAACCGCCGTCGGGAGTCGCCCCCCGCAGCGGCAGCGCCGTCACTGCCGTGATTAACATACCGCCATTCTACCCCAGCGTCATGGACGACGCGGGCACGCTTCGCTTCTGGCGTGCCGCCACAAAGTCGCTCCGCGACATCTGCGAGAGTCGGTTGGGCGGTGCGGGACAAATTGGGTACAATCCCCACATGATCCGATTTGGCATTGTGGGCGGCGGCTGGCGCACGGAGTTCTTTCTACGTATTGCACGGGCGCTGCCAGAGCGATTTGAGGTAACGGGCGTAGTGACGCGTAGCGAGGAGAAGGGCGCGGCGCTGACGGCGGCGTGGGGCGTGCCGACGGTGCGCACGCCCGAGGAGCTATTAGCCGCGAAACCAGATTTTCTGGTACTCTCCGTGCCGTGGCCCGTGACGCCCGAGCTGATTGTCTGGTGCGCCGAGCGGGGCATGCCCGTGCTCGCGGAGACACCGCCCGCGCCGACGGAAGAGGCACTTAGGGCGCTCTGGGAGAAAGTGGGCGCGTCGGCAAAAGTGCAGATCGCGGAGCAGTACCCGTTCCAACCACACCACGCCGCACGCATCGCCATCGCCCGCTCCGGGAAGCTGGGCACGGTGACGCAGGCTCAGGTCTCGGCGGTGCACGGCTACCACGGCATGGCGCTGATCCGACGGTACTTGGATATTGGCTTTGAACCCGTCACCATTCGAGCGCAGAAGTTCACCTCACCGATTTTGAGTAGCCCAGGTCGTAGCGGCGGTCCCACGGAGGAGAAAGTCGTGCCGTCGGGCCAGACGCTGGCGTGGCTGAACTTCGAGAGTGGCAAGCTCGGGGTGTTTGATTTTACGGGCGACCAGTACTTTTCCTACATTCGCGGCCAGCGCGTGCTGGTGCGCGGCGAGCGTGGGGAGATTATTGACGAAACGGTACGACTGCTGCTTGACTATAAGACGCCCGTTGCGCTGACTTTGCGGCGCGAAGATGCCGGGCACCGGGGCAATCTTGAGGGCGCATTTCACAAGGGCTACAGCGCGGGTACTGAGTGGGTATATGAGAATCCCTTCCCCTTGGCCCGCCTCGCTGACGACGAGATTGCTATCGCGGAGTGCCTGGTGCGCATGGCGGAGTACGCCGCTGGTGGCCCCGGCTACTACGGCCTCGCCGAGGGCTGCCACGACCACTACCTGGGAATTTTAATGGACCGCGCCGCCACCAGCGGCGAAACCGTGACCAGTGCCCCCGTGCCTTGGTAACCTCTCCCCAGAGTGACCTCTCCCCCAGCCCCTTCCCCAAGGAGCTTGCGACTGCCCGGGGGAGGGGGGTGGGGGTGAGGTTGGCTAAAACGCCACTCGGTACAGCGCCGCTAGATCAGAAACCGTGACGGAGCGTGGGTTGAAGGTGGCAGTCCACTGGCGAGCGGCTTCGGCGGCGAGGGGGGGAAGCAGGGATTCGGCAATGCCGCACTCGGTCAGGGTGGTGTGCATCTGTGCCTGCTCCAGCCAGCCCGTCACAAGCGTGGCGAGGGCTTCGGGCGTGTGGCCAAGCGCTTCGTAGGCGTGGCGGGCGGCAGGGTCTTGTGCATTGAAGCGGATGACGTGCGGGAGCATTAGCCCCACGGCTTGTCCGTGCACGGTTCCAAAGTGCGCCGTAAGCGGGTTCGCCAGCGAGTGGGCGATCCCCAGCATGGAGTACTCGATCGCCAGCCCCGCCCAGGTGGAGCCCAGCAGCATCCCCTCCCGCGCCTCAAGATTATTCGGCTCCCTCAGTACCAAG
>NZ_JAYUPA010000085.1:0-2345 GCF_043760365.1 Armatimonas sp. | reverse complement strand
CCTCGACGGGCTTCCAGGGCGGCATGACACGCTTCTCGGAGACTTGGGCAATATTGGCAGCAAACGCCTTCGCGCTGGCGTAGCTATCGAGCTTCATCGGCCCGATCTCGCCGTCGCGGTGGCAGGAGACACAGTTGGCATTGAGAATCGGCGCGATGTGCTCGGCGTAGTTAGGGCCGGTCACACTCGCCGCTGCGAGCGGCTCGATGACGCAACCCACGGCCTCGGTCTTGGCCACCTTGATGGGCTTTCCGCCCAGTGCTGCCCCCAGTGCGTCGGAAAGCTCATGGTGCAGTGGCACAGTCGCGCGGGGTTTTGCCTGCCCCTGCCCATCATCGCTAATGCGCCCGTTGTAGAGCACCTTGCCACGGGTATCGAGCACAAAGGCGTGCGGCGTGACACTCGCGCCCAGCGCCGTCTTGAGCGCCTGGTCGCCGTCACAGACAATCAGGGCATCGCTGAGGCCGTATTTCTTTGCGTGCGCTCTCGCCTCTTTTTGATCCCCCGGATTGCTGTAAACCAGCACGAGCTGTCCGCCGTGCGCCTTGGCCGTCTTTGCCAGCGCGGCGAGCTCCGGCGCGTGGCGGTTGGCAATCGGGCACGCGACCCCGATAAAGACAACAGCGGTCGCCTTCTTGCCCCGATACGCCGCCAGCGGCGACGCTTGCTTTGCGGTGGTGGCCAGCACTGTGCCCCCGAGCAAGAGTGCCGACATCCCGAGCATCCCTACAAAATGGTTCCGTACCATAGTCACCAGCCTCCGTCTTAAAAGACAGTCCACATCGGAATTTGACTCCGATTTTCCAGATTGTACCATTCTTCACAAACGAAAACACCGCCGATGGGAACGGCGGTGCTGGAGAGCCTGCGGCTGCGAAGGGCCACCCAGAGGGTACCCGGCCCATACCGAATTTCGCATTTCCATGGCCGGAACGGCCTTCGTAGCTTTAGCTCTCCAGCCGCCCCGTTCTGATCGGCGCGATTACTTGCGACGGCGAGCCACAACCCCACCGACAATACCCAGCGCGAGCAAAGCCAATGTGCCAGGCTCGGGGGCAGAGGAGGCTGCACCAATCACAAAGCTACCACCCGAGAGCCCATTCACACCGAGATTGCCCGTAGGGAACGTCAGCGCATTGACCCCGTTGTTAATAAAGGCACCCTGTACATAGCTCACGCCGGGAGCATTCGTCAGACCAACCTGAGAGATAAACTGCTGATCTGGCGAACCTGCTACAAACACAGCTCCCACTCGATACGCAGTTGCAACAGGCAATGTCACAGACGAGCCCAGAGTGACGAAGCGAAACTTACCGCTACTATCCAAGGGAGCCGTCGTGCCACTGGGAACATTGACAGAGGCAAGCAGTGTCCCCGACGAGTCCCAGAGGCCGACATCGTGCGCCTGCGCAAGGCCATCAGAGCCAAGGTCAAAGAACGAAAGTCCTGTCACGGTAACAGACGACGTGATATTGAACTCATAGCCACGTGTGGAAGTCGTAGCGGCAGTATTGGAACCACTGCTTGTAAAATCAATCGCTGCTGTCTGTGCCTGTGCCATCTGGGGAAGCGTAGCCAGTCCAAGAAGCATGAGCGTGGCGAGGGTGCCGCGTGTCAGCGAGAAGCGAGAACGGTGTAAAACCATGAGTCTGTAACCTTTCGTAGATCGGGGGGAACAGGTGGGTTCCCAGAGACGAGACCGATGCCCACGAACCCGTGCCCGGTGACATTGCGGGCATTATACACAAAAACACGGTAACTCGCGCCTTTTTCATGAATCGCCCCACCGCTGATTGAAATCAGCGTCTAAGAGCCTCGTTCCTCGGCTGAGAAGTCGCTCCGCGACTGGGAACTCGCCAGTCACGAAGTGACTTTTTGGCCGAAGGCCCTCAGACGCCCACTTTCAATGGGCGGATAACGATTCAGGCTCCTCGCTAAGCTGTCACACACACCCTCGGGCTTTCGTCTTCTTCAACAAGGGGCGCTGTTAAAGCTCCCCACGCGGCGAGGAGAAGGAGTTTACGGAGATGAATACCAAACCAATTTTGCTGACGGGGCTGGCGCTAATCGGGCTGCTGGGAACAAGCTGGGCGCAGAGTGGCCGCCCACGCCAGGACGACAAGAACGCGATGCGTAACCTGGGCAGTGGCCTGGGAGCAGCGGCACTGAACTCCGCACGAAATGGGCGCATTGGCGATGCCATTGTTCTCGGAGCCGGTGCGGCTCTCGCGGGCAAGAAATACGAAGATGCTCGTAAGGCACAAAGCGACGAGAGCCGCTACGGTCGTGACGACCGCTCGGATCGCTACGGGCGCAATGACAGATACGATTCCAATGACAGATAC
>NZ_JAYUPA010000084.1:0-2345 GCF_043760365.1 Armatimonas sp. | reverse complement strand
GGATGTTCAGATACCCCGCGCCATAAGCCGTGACATCCCAGCCGCCGCTGGGTGTCATCCACTTGTCGGCGGAGATCATCAAGCGTGCCTTCACGCTGTCGGGTGTCAAGGTGGGGTACTTCTGCAACAGAAGTGCCGCCGCTCCCGCCACCACCGGAGCCGCCATAGACGTCCCCGAGAGGTAGAAGTAGCGATCGCTAATCGAGGTGGCACCCGTTTTGTACTCGCTCTGCATCACCTGGTTGGTGGCTCGCGCGGTATTGTCCAGGTAAGTACCGTCTTTCATCGTCGAGATGACGCGGTTTCCCGGTGCGACGATATCGGGCTTCATGATGAAGTCCAGGCGGCTGGGGCCGCGTCCCGAGTACGTGGCGATTCGGTCGTAGGCACGGTCGGCATTCATCCGTTTTACAGCACCCACCGTAATCACATACGGATCGTTGCCGGGAGAGTTGATCGAGCCGTAGTTCGTGCCATAGCCCTCGTTGTCCATCCCAGCGGTCTGAGCCACATTGGCCCGCCCGTTGTTGCCCGCCGCACAGACCACCACAATACCCGCACGATACGCCGCCTCGACCGCCTGACAGAGCGGATCGGTGGTGTAGCTCTCGCCCACCGGATGCCCCAGCGAGAGGTTCAGGACACGGATGTTGTACCTGGTCTTGTTCGTGATACACCACTGCAAGCCTGACAGAACGTTTGTCACCGTTCCCTGACCATACTGATTCAGCACGGCAACATTGATCAGATTCGCTTGTGGCGCGACCCCCTTGAAAGTACGGAAGCAGTCGCTGCCCGTAGAGCGAGCACCATTACCGGCGATGATGCCTGCCACATGGGTTCCGTGGCCACAGTCGTCGTCCGTATTGGTGCCCGTACCAAACTTGACATTGGCTTTGATCTGGTTCCTGAGATCATCGAGATCATCGATTCCGCTGTCAAGGACGGCGACCCCAACCCCCGTTCCCTGGACGCCGTAGCTGCTCCAGGCGGTGGTTGCCCCGGTGCGCTGCGTGATGAACTCGTCGTTCTTCTTGACAGCCACATCCGCAGAGAGGCGCGCCACGAAGGGCAGTGCGGCCAGCTTCGCTAAGTTGCGGCTAGGAACCCGTAGCGACACCGAGCCGATAAAGGCCAGCCGCCGCGTGATGTCCCCGCCCAGAGCGGTGAGCTGCGCTTCCCGCTCCGGTGTTAGAGCCCCGTCTATTTTCAGAATCACGGAGGTCCAGCCCGTGGTGCTGGGACGTGCCGCGCTCAGCTTGGGTGCGAGAAACGCATCCGCTTTGGCCGCTTCCTTCTGCGCAAAGGCGCTTGTTGTGAGCGAGCTGCCCAGCAGGAGAGCAAGAAATATCGTTGTTTTTTTCATCTTAGTTCTCCCCAATTATCGCGGTGCTCGTCAGGTCAACAGCACTACTGGTGCTGCCCCAGATCGCCTGATCGTTCCAGATCGGATCGCCCTTAAACATCGCGCTGGAGGAGAGATACGGACTACTGGTGCCCCAGATCGCCTGAGTGCCCCAGATCGCTTGCACACCCCAAATGGCCTGGACGCCCCAGATCGCCTGAGTGCCCCCCGTGGTCACCCCCCAGATCGCCTGGCTGGGATCCACGAGAACCTGCGTCTTTTTAGAGTTAAGCTTCACCGTGGGAGTCAGCGCGTAGCCAGTCGGTTTTGCCGTGTTGCTCAGCGCGGCGGGGATATTGATCAGCCCCGCACCGTAAGCCGTGGGATCGCTACCAAGCTTATCGGCGGAGAGCATCAGCCGCGCTTTGATCGCATCGGGCGTGAGGCTGGAATCGTTTTGCAAGAGCAGCGCCGCCGCACCGGAGACCACCGGAGCCGCCATCGAGGTGCCCGAGAGATAGAAGTAGACCCACGAGGCATCCGTGGAGTCGGTCTTACTCATGTAGGCGGACCAGAGCAGGCTATTGGTAGCTCCGTAGCTCTGGTTCAGAGAGTTGCTCCCAAAGTCCGCGTTGAGCGAGATGACGCGATTGCCCGGTGCGACAATATCGGGCTTCATCACAAAGTCAAGTCGCGTTGGTCCTCGGCTGGAGTAAGTTGCGATAGGGTCATTAGCTCGGTTACCATCCAGGTTCTTGACGGCCCCTACCGTAATCACATACGGATCGTTGGCTGGAGACTGAATCGAGCCGTAGTTCGTGCCATAGCCCTCATTAGAGCGCCCCAGCACAGGCGTGTTGTCGTCTCGGCCCCCATTGCCCGCCGCACAAACCACGACAATCCCGGCTTTCCAGGCACTCTCCACGGCCTGGCAGAGCGGGTCGGTCTTGTAGCTCTCGCCCACGGAGTGCCCTAGCGAGAGGTTCAGCACACGGATATT
>NZ_JAYUPA010000083.1:0-2353 GCF_043760365.1 Armatimonas sp. | reverse complement strand
ATGATAAGACACGTGCGGCGGCGCTGGCGGCACTGCCGACGGTCTGCCGCACGGGGACGCATCTGTTCCACTTCGCGCAGTTTGTGGACGGCATGCGCTTCGAGAGCCTTCTGGCCCAGCTTCGGGTCAGTGCCAGCCGCGAGGAGTTCCCGCAGGTTTCCGGGAGCTACCGGCGCGAGATCGAGAAGATGCACGCCGAAGTCATGGCCTACCTGAGTCGCCACAGCAGCGAGATGCTCCAGGCGGCTCGGTAAGTCAAATAAGGGTGTGGTCTCGCTGCCTCTCGCTCCCACGGGCTACTCCCCTCTTCCGGCGACGAAGGAGCGCACCCAGAGGGTACCCGGGGAAGAGGGGACGGAGCGAGCTTGCGAGCGTCCAGGGGAGATGGCTAAATGGGGAGATGGCTAAATGGGGAGATGGCAAAATCAGGGGAGCTGGCCCCTTAAACTAAATCTTCGCCTTGGTCGTCGTCCTCTTCGCCCTGGCTGTCCCAAGGGGCTTGGCTGGCGGCATGAAAGATGGTGATGACACGTAAGAGATCAGGCCGTGTGTCGCTGCTGGTGTCCTGCAGGTCGAAGATTACGTACCAGACGCCGGATGAAGAGCGTTTTTGTTTCGTCTTGCCGGTCTGGAAGCGGTGACTGAACACGGGGCGGGAGTAGTAGATCGTGGCTTGCTCGTGTGGCTGTGTGGGTGGGTTCACCGCGCAGGCTTTACAGAGTGCTTTCAGCTCTTGATCCAGAACCATCGCGAACCGCTGGGCCACGGAGCGCGAGACCGTCAGGAGCCAGTCCCGTGCCTTCAGAATCTCTCGTGCAACTTCAGGGGAGATGTCCAGAGCCAAAGGGCGAGCCGAGGGGCGCAGTGGCCCCCCCGCAGGAAAGCGTCTCACGCCGCTTTTTTCTAGGTGCGATGTTTGTTGAAGGGAGCAGGAGGAGGTAGCCCCACACTCTCGAAAAGCTCGGCCATAACCAGATCGCCGTCAATGCCTTCGCCTGCATCGAGCTGCGCCAGCCCCCGCCCGATGCTGGCAAGCTGCTCGGGAGTCAAGACAGGATCGGGCTCTCGTGTCGGCCCGTAGATCGCCGCCAAGCGCAAGGCGGCCAGTGTGTAGCTCTGGCGATCTTTCTCGGGCATGGCGGCAAGGCGCGGTAGCAGATCGTCGGGTATCTCAAGTGTCAGGGTCATGGGTTTCGTCTCCCTTTTTCACCCCGCATTATATCGCCCGTAATCCATCTCCTTCTCGCCTTCCATCTCCCCCTCGCCTTCGCTACCGCTCGGCTTGCCCCCTCTTCCCCTGATTGCTCGCAAGCTCGCGGGAAGAGGGGACGGAGCGAGGAACGAGCATCCAGGGGAGATGGCCAAAAGGGAGATGGCCCCTACTTACGCCGCCGCTTGACGATCACCAGCGTCCCCCCCAGTGCCAGAAGCGCCAGCGTGCCCGGCTCGGGAGCGGCTGAGGAGGCGTAGATCAGCACGATACGCCCGTTGCCACCATTGCCGAGGTTCACGCCGCCCGTTCCCACGCCGGCAAAATAGTCTAGGTCAGTTGCACCGCCGGGGGCCACACCAGCATTGCTGCCGTTGAGACCGGCTTGACTTGCTCCTGAAGCCGTGAGGTTGGCAAGAAACGACGAGCCACCACCACCACCTCCCGCATTGAACGTAGTGCCACCACCGCTGCCGCCATAGAAGCCGCTACCACTACCGCCCCTAGAACCGGAGCCACCAGCTGCGTCGCTACCAAAAAATTGGCCACCGAGAGAGTCGCATATTTCAAATTCCTTTATTTGGCTTGAACAGACAAGCCGTCTGTGTTGTCGTGTACCTAAGCAATGGCTAAATCATCACGAATCGCTCCGCCGCCGGTTGAAACCGGCGTCTGCAATGGCACTGCGTGCCGCAAAGCCCGTGCCGGGCTAGGAACACATTCGGTAGCCCGGCACGGGCTTTGCAGCCGAAGGCTACCCAGACGCCCCATTTCATGGGGCGGCAAAACGAAACGAGTGATTTTCATAAAGTTGCTTTCCTGAGGGAGGACATGAGAGTTCCTCCTGGTAGACATACTAGCAGGCAACTCTGTGCAAACTCTGTGCAAAGTCTGTGCAACTCTCCTCGACAAACCGGCGCGGTATAATTTGGTGTGCAAAGTGACCAGCTCTTCAAGGAATTTCTCAAGGAGTTTCTCCCTCAGTTTCTGACGCTGTTCTTCCCTGAGGAGGCGGCGCAGCTCAACTGGAACAGTGTTCGTTTCTTAGATAAAGAAATGTTCACCGACATCTTGGTGGGGGATGTGCGTGAGGCGGATCTGATCGCGGAAGTGCAGACCAATCGGGGGGAGCCTGAACTGATC
>NZ_JAYUPA010000082.1:0-2353 GCF_043760365.1 Armatimonas sp. | reverse complement strand
GGATCGCGGTGGCGTCGTTGCCCTCAATCGGACCGAATCTAAGGGAGTTTAAACTCGCCACCGGGCGAGCGCCCATGGTGAAGATATCGCGCAGGATTCCGCCCACACCCGTCGCGGCGCCCTGGAAAGGCTCAACCGCGCTCGGGTGGTTGTGGGACTCCATCTTGAAGACGACGCCCCAGCCGGTGTCGCCCAGCGGGACGCTGCCTGCGTTCTCTAGCTCGCCCGACTCTTGTGCTTTTTTATACTCGGAAAAGAGCTTCAGCACCGGGCGAGAGTACTTATAGCCGCAGTGCTCGCTCCACATCACGGCATACATTCCCAGCTCCGTGTAGGTGGGGACACGCCCCAAGACTTCTTGGATCTGGGCGTACTCCAACGCATTGACGCCCATCTCGCGGGCAGTGGTTTCGGTGACTTGGGGGTACTCGGGGGCATTGACGGGGGTTAACATAGCGCCTCTATTGTACCGTGGAAGCTTAGTAAGGTAATATTGCGTCGCGGAAAAACCGACAATTATCTCCGACAAACCACTATGCTCTTGCCGCACTCCCTTAAAGTACTTTCTCTCAATAACCTCCTTGAGAAAGCTCATGCCCTCATGAATCAGGATGCGGGGGCGGCGCTCACACTCGCACAAGAAGCGGTCACCCAGGCACGCTCCACTGCCGCACCACAGCTGCTCGCTAAAGCACTTCGGGCGCGGGCCATGGCGCAGGGCTCCACAGGCAATATCACCGCCGCGCAGAGCGATTTTGAGGAGGCACTCTCGCTTGCCCAGGAAAGCGAAGATCTCTATTTGGTGAGCCAGTGCCTGCATGGAAAAGCAGTCGCCTTAAAGCACCAAGGTGCCTACTCCGAGGCAATCACGACAATGCACTCGGCAGTCGAGATCCTGCGCACAATCAATAACCCCAAAGGACTTCAGACGAGCCTGAACTCGCTCGCAGCATTTCATGGGAGCCTAAGCGACTATGGCGAGGCGATAATCTGCCTGACCGAGGCGCTCGAACTGGCGCACGGCGACCACAACAACGAAGCACAGATTCTGAGTAATATCGCGATGGTGCACCTTGAGTGCGGGCAGCTCGACGAAGCCCTGCGTCACTTTGAGCGGTCGCTTGACTACGACGCGGCGCTGTCGCACGTGACCTACCGCTGTAATACGCTGATCAGTTACGCCCACACCCTCCGTGCAGCAGAAAGGCCCGATGAGGCAACAGCAGCAGCCCAGCAGGCTCTGAACTCCGCCCGCACACAGCACAATAAGCCTCTGGAAGCCGCCGCTCTCGTCGCTTTGGGATGCTCACTCACCAATCCCGATCTAGCGGAGCGGACGCTTCGGGAAGCCCAGCACCTCGCGGAAGAGCTAGGGCTGCCCGAGCCCACACTTAGTGCCTGCCAGGCACTGGGTAGTTTTCTGGTGGAGCAAGGCAAGAGCGCGGAAGGCTGTACCTGGCTACTTCAGGCACTAAAACAGGCAGAAGCGCACCACCGCCTCTTCGCGCAGAGTGAGATCCACCAAAAACTCAGCATCGCCTATCAGACTCAGGGGGATCTTCAAAAAGCACTCACGCACTACCAGCGATTCCACGAACTCTATGCGCAGCTCCACAAAGAATCCGCACAGCACCGAATGCAGAGCCAGCTCGCGCGACAAGACGCCGAGCGTGCCCATCGAGAAGCCGAGGAATTGCGTCTGCAAGTGCTGGAAGACCCACTCACTCAGCTCTACAACCGCCGTTTCCTCAGTCAGTTTCTCGAAAAAGAGATTGCTCGCTCACGGCGCTACGAGCTTCCGTTGAGTATTATCTTAATTGACATTGACGACTTTAAGCAGGTCAACGATACCTACTCTCACCGAACCGGCGATCTGGTTCTCCTGGCGTTTGCCACGCTTCTGCGTCAGTCCAGTCGTCAGAGCGATGTCCTGGTGCGGCAGGCGGGTGATGAGTTCGTGATTATCGCCCCGGAAACCACACTACCGGATGCCCAGAACCTCGCGGAACGCCTCCGCCAGCGCATCGCGGAGCATCCGTGGGATACCATCGTCCCCGGGCTCCATCTAACCGTCAGCATTGGGGTCGCGGATCTGCTCGGTGAGGAAGACTTGCTAGACCGAGCAGATAAGCTTCTCTACACCGCCAAGCGTGCGGGCAAGAACCGAGTCGCGGCCTAAAAAACTCTATACCGTTGTTGGTACTGCCACCAAGTCGCCGGGCATGCCTTCTTTCCCCGCCTCTTGCTTGCCCGGTATGCCGCCCTCATCGGTCGCGTTTGGCCCCACACTCCAGAGCGTGATCTTCTCGGCAGAGTCACGGCGATAACGCAGCGGCGCACGGGTCGGGGAGAA
>NZ_JAYUPA010000081.1:0-6588 GCF_043760365.1 Armatimonas sp. | reverse complement strand
CTTTGGCAAGTTCGACCGCGCTGGCTTTCTTCATCTTGGCGACACTGCCAAAGAACTTGAGGAGGTTCTTGCGGCGTAGCGGGCCGATTCCGGGGATCTCATCCAGAATACTCATGTTGGCGGCGCTGCCTCGGACATTTCTATGGTAGGTAATTGCCCATCTATGGACTTCATCGCGGACCCGCTGGAGCAAAAAGAGGGCGGGGGCGTTTCGGGGGAACTCGATGGGCTCGTGGGCACCGGACTGAAAGACCTGCTCGTACTGTTTGGCGAGGCCGATCATGGGAAAGTCGTAGCCGAACTGCTTCATGGCGTCCTGCGCCGCAGAGAGCTGGCCCTTGCCACCGTCCACGATGATCAAATCCGGGCGCTGGGTGAACTTGGTATTGCCCTCGGCCATCTGCGCGAAGCGGCGCGTGAGCACCTCGAACATCATCGCGAAGTCGTTGGGGGTGTTGTCCGGGAGGCTTGCGATCTTGAATCTGCGGTACTCGCTCTTCTTGGGCTTGCCCCGCTCAAAGACCACCATCCCACCGACGGCATGGCGGCCCTGAATGTTGGAGTTATCGTAGGCCTCGATCCGCGTGAGTGGGTTATTGGGCATTCCGAGCGCCGTCGCCAGCTCGCCCAGAGCGCTGTCAATGCGGCTCTGCTCCGCCGCCGAGGCCGCACGCAGTTGTGTGAGTGCCTGCTCGGCATTGGCAGACGCCAGCTCCATGAGGCGTTTTTTCTCGCCGCGCTCCGGCACGGATATCGTCACTTTCGCGCCGCGTTTTTGCCGTAGCCAGCTCTCGATGATCTCTAGCTCCTCGACGTGTGCGGGCAGAAGGATCTCACTGGGGACGTAGCTCGCATCCTGGTAGTAGCGCTTGAGAAACTCGCCGGTCGCCTCCGCCACGCCGTCTTCCGCGCCGTCTAGGAGAAAGTGCTCCTGCCCGATGAGCTTGCCACCCCGGATAAAGAACATCTGCACCGCCGCGCCCGTCTCATCCGCGACTACCGCCATCACGTCCTGGTCGCCCGTCGTGGTGCTGACCACTTTCTGCCGCTCGACAATCGTGTTGATAGCCACCAGTTGATCCCGCAGCTTCGCCGCGCGCTCGAACTCTAAGTTTTCGGCGGCGGTCTCCATCTTGGCTTGGAGATTCTTCGCAAGGCTATCCTGCCGTCCCTGGAGAAAAACCTCCGTGTCTTTCACCGTCTGGGCGTAGCGCTCTTTATCCGCGAGCCCCGCACACGGCGCTTCGGGGCAGCGGCCCATGTGGTGGTACAGACACGGCTTCTGCTCGCGCTTATTGGTCCACTCCTTCTTGCAGGTGACGAGAGGGAAAACGCGGTAGATCAGATCCACGGACTCGCGCACCGCCGCGCCGTTCGTGTAGGGCCCAAAGTACTTATTCCCATCACCTTGCTTTACTCTACGGGTGATCAAGACCCTCGGAAACGGCTCGCTGGTCGTGAGCATGAGATAGGGGTACTGCTTGTCATCTCTGAGCCGCACATTGTACTTCGGCTGGTGCTTCTTAATCAGATTGCACTCAAGGATCAGCGCCTCCAGCTCCGTGTCGGTCAGCACCCAGTCCATGTCCACGATATGCGACACCAGCCGCCGCGTCTTGGGGGTGTGATTGGCCGATTTCTGGAAGTACGAGCGCACCCGGTTTCGTAGGTTAATCGCCTTACCCACATAGATAATTTGCCCCTCGACATCTTTGTAGAGATAGCACCCTGGATTGGTAGGCAGGTTCTTGAGCTTCTCCTCAAGCGTCAGCGGCACAGACGAAGACATGGTGAACTATTGTACCCTCGTGTTCGGGTTACCAATTACCAAATTGGTTCCATACTGTTTTCTGCCAGAAACTTCTCAGTATCCTGTTTTGTCTGCAACTCCACCCACTGTTTTTTGCCTTCCCAGTACCGACCAAAGTCAATCGCTTCATGAATGGGCGGCTGATTGAAAAAGATGCGTCGAAAGCTTTTTGGTTCGTGTCCCAGTGTACGTGGGATTTCCTTTGGGCCAAGGAGTGAGCCTCCCCAGCACTTACCATTACCATCCAAGATTTCGACCAAGCACAACTGCCCCGACATAAGCTTTCGCACCGTTCGCAGGGCCTCGATGAGGTTTCTTCGTTCGTCTCCCCAGCGGTCATAGTGGGCGTGCCATTGGGCAAACCCTAGCGGATCGAGAAAGAGGATGTCTTCATCAAACCAGAGCTCTATCGAGGGCCAGGAAGAGTCGCTCGGGTTGATATGGAAGATACAAGAGTGGTATGCTTTGTCAAGGTGTATCTGGGTACGCTGCTCCAAAGTAATGTCTTCCCACCGGAGTTTGCGTCTTAGTTGCTCAAGAGAGAGGATGCTCATCTGATTGGTTAAGAAACTCCAGCCCCTCGTAGATTTGTGCCAGGGGAACTTGTAGACCCAGTGCCTCAATCTCCATAATCTCGCTTATCGTTTCCCATTCTTGCGCTTGCCAGGCATCGTCTTTGCGGCTCCAGCACTCCACTAAAATCCGATCTTGTGAGACAAAGATAATGGCTTTCAGGCCGGGCAGGCTCCGGTAGCGCCGGAACTTTTCTCCCCTGTCAAAGGCTTCGGTGGACTCGGAGAGAACCTCAAAGATCACGGTGGGGTTGAGAATGGTGTCACGGCGGGCATTGAAGAAAAGTGGGGGAGAGCAGAGAATCATGGCATCGGGATAGAGAAACGTGGCCCCGATCTGCACCTTCAGTCCTTCTGTGCGAACTCGACAAGGGGGCTTCAGTGCGGTGGCACAGGCTGTTACCAGGTTTGTCGAGAGCTGATTGTGCTCATCGGACATTCCTACCATAGCGTAGATACTTCCTGCGACATACTCATAGCGCTCGGTTTGAGCCTTCTCCCAGGCTAGGTACTCCTCAAGATTTAGTAGCTTTTCCGCCGTTGCCATGACCACAGTATACCCTCTCAGGCTTGTTCAAAAGGCTGGGGCAATGCGCTTAGCGACTAGGGTTTGGAACGTGGATGCCGATTCCGACAGAAAACCCTCCGCCATTGGCGAAGCGTAGCTCAAAGCCGCTTCTGCCCGAGGTCGAGGATAGAATTGATCCTGCGAGATCGGGCTTTTGCGAGGAATCATGTGCTACAGCGTTTCCCAGGAGCTCATCCCCGACTTGCTCTAGCTCTTTGAAGATCAGGGCATCACTGAGCGCGACTTTTTGCACAGGCGTGAGGTTTGCAACTGGTAGCGACTCTTTTTCACCGATGGCTCTGGCGACAACCTCATAGCCCCTATGAAGGCGGCTGTTACTCTTTTGCATGAGATCCGCCATGATCTTGCCCCTCGAGGGAGGCAGGGTCGGGTAGAGGGGATTGATCGTGTCCTCGGGATAGCGTGCGGAAAGATAGCGCTGAACGCTCGTTGGAAGTGCCTGAAATATCGCCTTGCCTAGGCTCTCGCGGGTGACGGCGGGGAGGGCTGGTCGCAGAAGAAGAATCTCCCGTTTCTCACCTTCGCCGCGACGTTGTAGCAGCCAGCCATTGCACTTGGCAAGAGCGCGAAGTAGGGGAAGTGTAGGCTCTTTGGCAATAAAAAATGCCGGATGCAGTGCTAGCTCTGGGGAGACGCGAAGCCCTTCCGTGGCTCTCAAGGTTTGAGTAAAACGTCCCCATGTTAAAATCGCGGCTTGCTCCGGGCTCTCCTGCGGCCAAGCGGGATTGGCAATGGGGTGTGGATTTCCCAGGAAGGGCGCGATGGCGTTGCGCGACTTGGGTAGCTCGCGATTGATCCAGATCACGCCTCGTGTTGCTAAATGAAGCGTGGCGGTGGGCAGAGCACTCAGTGTCTGCTCTAGCTGGTTTGCTTTGAAAAGAATCGAGCTGAAGTTTTCTTGAAAAAGGAGAGTTTCAAACTGCTTACGATGTTCAGGGCTGAGCTGCTGAAGCGGGAGACCCTTCGTGTTGAGAAGCGCTTGCTGCGGCTGGGGTAGCGTGAGTGCAAAGCTCTGGAGCGACCTCGTAAAGCTCGTTTGTGTCGGAGCCGCATCTAGGGCTGCACACAGTTTCAGAATGTCCCGCAGGCTCGCGGTAAACTCATCGGCAGAAATCTCTGGGGTGCTCTCGGGCTGCTTAAACTGCTGGACAAAGACAAGCGTGCCGTTTTCATTACTCCAGGTAAAATCAAACTCTCTCGCCAGAGTATCCAGCGCCTGTGGCAGTAGCCCCGTCGCCAGCTTCACTGTTTTTGCGCGGGGGATTCCCTCAACCACAACGGCACGCCCCGTCTGCTTGTGCACCTGAAGCAAGACCTCCACGAAACTCAGCTCCGTCGCTGGAAAAGTGAGTGTCTCTGTCTGTGCCTGCGTAGGAATTGAACTGCTAAAAGACAAGGCTCCAAGAAAGCCTCCAACAAGAGAACGACGGTGTACTTTCATAGGAGCATTTTACCTGCCTCACACCATGAAAGATTATGATGTCGCGGAGCGACTTTGTGGCGCTTGCGCCAGAAGCGAAGCGCGCCCGCCTCGTTCATGAGGCCTGGGCAATCAGCTTCGCCACGAGGGCGGTCCAGCCGGTCTGATGATTTGCTCCCAGGCCCGCGCCCGTGTCGCCGTGGAAGTATTCGTGGAAGAGATAGTGCGGGTGGCTGGGGTCGCGCTGGATCAGAGAGATCAGGCGGTGCGACAGATCCGTGGCGACACCCCAGAGGTCGGTGTCGCCCCAGGGGAAGCTTGTGCCATAGGCGTAGTCGAACTTTTGCAGCGACTCGATTAAGAGATAGTTCAGGGGCATCCAGATCGGGCCGCGCCAGTTGGAGTTGCCGCCAAAGAGCCCGCTGGTGGAGTCGCCTGGGTCGTAGGACACTCGGTACTCCTGGCCGCCGACTGTGAGCGCAAACGGATGCTGCTGGTGCCAGGCGGAGAGCGAGCGAATCCCAAACTCTGAGAGGAACTCATTGGGATCGAGTGCGCGGGTGAGAATGCGGCGCAGGCGCTCCGGGCCAACGAGTGAGAAGATCACGCGCTCGCTCTGGCCCGGAGCAGCGAGGTGCGCGACTTCGGCGCAGAGCCTGGGCTTGTGCGCCATGAACCACTTCAGCCGCTTCATAAAGCCAGGCACCCGTGCGAGCGTCTCGCTATCGAATACCTCTACCGCAAAGAGGGGAATCAGCCCGACAATCGAGCGCACCGGAAGCCGCTGTGTCGAGCCATCGGGCAGGCGCAGGGCATCGTAGAACCAGCCATCTGTTTCGTCCCAGAGCACGCCGGAGTGATTGAACGCATGGGCGATATAGACAAAATGCTCGGCGAACTTGGTGGCGACATCCTCGTAGGTCGGGTCGGTTTTGCACAGCTCCAGCGCAATGGCCAGCATGTTCAGCGAGAACATCGCCATCCACGCCGTGCCATCGCACTGCTCCAGGGTTCCGCCCGTAGGCAGCGGCGCACTCCGATCAAAGACTCCGATATTGTCTAGCCCCAGAAAGCCTCCCTCGAAGAGATTGTTGTCCTTAGCGTCTTTGCGGTTCACCCACCAGGTGAAGTTTAGCAGCAGCTTATGGAAAATCTTCTCTAAAAATACCGTGTCACCGGGTTCGTCGCGGCGCTTGCCTAGGCGCTTGCGCTCGATTTTATAGACACGTAAGGCTGCCCAGGCATGCACCGGGGGATTGACATCCTCAAAGGCCCACTCATAGGCGGGGAGCTGGCCGCTCGGGTGCATGTACCACTCCCGGCAGAGCAAGAGAAGCTGGTGCTTAGCAAACTCCGGGTCTATCTGTGCGAAGGGAATCATGTGAAACGCTAGATCCCACGCGGCGAACCAGGGGTACTCCCATGTATCGGGCATGGAGAGAATATCAGCGGCGTTAAACGTGCGCCAAGCGCTGTTTCGGGCGGATTTTCTCTGCTCGGGTGGTGCAGGTTGCCCTGGATCGCCGTCGAGCCAGCGCTCCACATCGAGAGTGTAGTACTGCTTGCTCCAGATAAGCCCGGCAAAGGCTTCCCGCTGCACTTGTTTTTGAGTGGGCGTCGCCTGGGGCGGAGCCAGCGCTGCATAGAACTCGTCTGCCTCTTGCTTTCGCTGTTGCATCACAAGCTTTAACAATGGCATATCCAGCCGAGAGCGTGACTCCGAAGATATTTGTGGCGTTGTGATTTTTTTTAGACGAAGCCAAACCGATTTGCTTGAGTTCGTGGGAACCAAAATCTGTTCGACAAAACAAGCCTTCGTGCCCATGTCCCGACTCTCACACGCATTATCTTGAGTGTTTATTAATTTATTCCCGAAGGCATCTTTCTTATCCTGTGTGTTATCTAAGGTTTTCCATAGTTTAGGGGAGTTACTTTCGTTGTGGGTGAGCCATGCAGCCGACGGATGCGTCGCTTCCAGTGTGTAGCTTCCCAGCTTCTCATGCTGAGCCAGCAAAACAGACTCGCTGAGGCGTGTGATCTCGGGGCGTGGTGTCTCTGAAGACCAGCTCCAGGTATTGCGGAACCAGAGAGTCGGCAGTATCCAGAGGGGAGCATCCTCGGGCCCCGCGTTGTGCGCCGTGATGCAGACGATAATATCGTCGGTGTCGGCCTTGGCATACTCCACGGTCACCTCAAA
>NZ_JAYUPA010000080.1:0-2355 GCF_043760365.1 Armatimonas sp. | reverse complement strand
GGCACCGTAACGCCCCGTGCACGCGCCTCGCGGACGGCATCCAGCACCTTGGGCGGCGTCATCCCGCCCTGGAGCGCCCGAAAGCTCGCCGCTTGAATGGTCGGCCCATCGGCGAGCGGGTCGGAGAACGGAACGCCGAGTTCGATCACATCGGCTCCGGCCTCCGCCAGTGCGCAGACCACTTCGGCAGTGCGCCCCGGGTATGGGTCGCCCGCCGTGACAAAGGCGACGAGAGCGCCCTCACCGCGAGACTTCAGTTCGGCAAAACGTGCATCCAGACGGTTCATAATTGGGTTTTAGGATACCACGAGCGTCCAGTCCCACGTGGGCAGGGTGGAGCCGTCGCGCAGGCGCAGGCCCGCCGGGTTCATAGGCCCGTGCTGCTCCGTGTCCGTCGCCGTGGTTGCCAGCCCGGTGACACTGGTCTGTGTGATGGGAACCACCTCGCCCGGATCGCTCACGCCGTTTTGGTTGCGATCAAACCACAGCGCCAACCTGGAGAGCTCGCGCCCGGTGAGCCAGCCGTCGTGGTTGTCATCGAGTGCCGCCATGGCCGCGTAGCCATCGTGCCAGAACATCCACCAGGTCACCGAGCCAAAGAGCTGCTTGCCCGACGTGATCTTCCCCGTCCCCGCCGGGTCCCAGCACAGCACCGCCGTCTCCGGCCCCACCCAAGGGAGTTTTTGCTCCCGCCCTGTGCCATCCAGATCAAAGCGCACGCGCGTACTCGGAGCCAGCAAGCTCGAAAGCCCGGCCTGTGGCTTCAGGGAAAAGACGATAGGCGTCACTGCGACCATGCGACCCTCCATCCGCTTCAGGGCGATGGCAACTCTCCCCAGTCGGAGGATTTCGGCTGCGCCCAGCCTGCCGCGCTGCCGGATCATTCGACTGTAGGCGGCTCCTGCTTCCTGGCTTACCAGCTTCTGCTGCAAGCCTCCGGTGTCTTTAAGGTCGCTACTTTCCGCGCGCTCGTAGGCGAGCCAGTAGGTCTGGACCGCTGCCTCTTCCCAGGCTGTCGTTGTTGCGCTCAGTCCGGGAAGGGGGCCGACCTTGGGGGCGTATTTTGCCCCTTCTTCTAATGCACAAGCCAGGCACAGCTCATAGAGACTAGGGTCGCTGCCGTAGCCAGAATCTTTCTTCACTTTCTCCCCGCACAGGCGAAGCGCCTTCTGAAGGCGGGACACGGCGGCTCGCACATGGACGATTTGCTGCTCGGGCGTGCGCGTGTACCCACTAGGGGCTGGGGCTTTGCTCTTACCAGGATCGTCACTACCAAATGCTGCATAGAACGAGGTGGCACCCCTCCTATGCATGCCAATGGCGTTGGCAGGCTGGTAGGGATTTGGGGCGATCTTCTCTGGGGCCATGAATGCGAAGTAGTGCACCCGTCCGAGGAGATAGTAGCTCTCGGCGTCTTTGGGATTCTTCTGAATCGCGGCGTTGAGGTTCTGGATCAGGCGGGTGATGGGGACGTACTCCGGCCCCGGCCCGTGTGCCTGCGCGGCGAGTGTGCCCACGAGCGCGGCGACAACGGCGATACTGGCAAGCGGCTGTTTCATCGGGAAATCCTCCGGTGGTATTGTATATCTTTCCCGCCTTCGAACCACTACTTCGTCCGTGCGACAATCCACTCGCCGATCAGCTTGAGAGCTTCGGGTGAAAAACTCTCCTCAATCTGGCTGTACTCGCTGGGGCCGCCGGTCTTGGCGTGCTGGAAAAGATGGTTCAGATTGGGGAGCGAGACGGCTGTGACATCTTTATTGCCCGCGTCCTTGAGTAGCTTCTCGATCACGGGAAGGTTCTGGGTGACGAGTACCTGCGTGTCTTTTTCGCCATTGAGTGCCAGCACCGGGCAGGTGACTCTGGCAATATTGGGGGCGGGGTCGTAGCTGAGAAAATAGCGCATCCACGGATTGGTGAGCTGCTGGAGCTGGGCAATCGCCGTGGCAGGAAGGGCTTTGGCATCGTCGAGGCCAAGGGCTTTTGCCATCGCATCGAGGGCTTTTTGCGGGTTGGGTTCGGTCTTGGCGATGGGCAAAAGCTTCGCCTGGTTGGCGCGTGCCTGGGCAGCGACGGCCTCTCCCATGCCTGCCGCTTTGATCACGGCGGCACCCTGCTCGATCAGAATCTGGTCACCGGGGACGCCCGGACCGGCGAGCATCACGATAAAGGCGATTCCATTTTCTGCCTTGGCCGCGACCATCGGGGCAATCAAGCCGCCCTCGCTATGGCCGATCAGCCCCATTTTTTGGGCGTTCACTTCGGAGCGAGTCTTGAGAAAGGCAACCGTGGCCTCGATATCCGTGGCGAAGCTGGCGCTGGTCGCCTTGGCGATGTCACCCTTGGACTTGCCCA
>NZ_JAYUPA010000079.1:0-2356 GCF_043760365.1 Armatimonas sp. | reverse complement strand
CGCCCGCCACGGCCCAAGAAAGCTTGCCCAGGCCACCACTCTGGATAATCTCACGGATCTTATGGTTCGTGGGGCGTAGCATCTGCCCGGGCGACGCCACTAAGTGCACGCCTTTAGCCTGTGCCCGTGCGATCAGATCCAGTGCCTCGCCGCTGGTGACCGTCATGGTCTTGTTGAAGTGGATGTGCTTACCGGCTTCAATGGCCTTGATGCCCTGATTGTAGTGCAGCCCAATCGGGGAGCAGATGATCACGAGGTCCACGTTCGGATTCGCGAAGAGCTCGTCCTCGGTTTCGTAGGCTTTTGCGACACCGTACTTATCCGCAGCGGCTTGTGCGCGGCCCGGCGCGGGGTCGCAGCAGGCGGCGAGGTGCACTTGATCTTGCACATCCTCCAGAACCAGATGATCCAGAGCGCCCCGAATGCCAATACTGCCACACCCGACGACGCCGATTCCAACACGTTTGCTCATTTGCTATTTCTCTCCTGTGGCAGAGCACACCTGGCCCCACCCGATCTCGTTTCGCCAACAAGCAAGCGGATTCCTTCCCCGCAGAGCTACGGGATCCTATTGAAAAGCTATGCTTCGGCACAGCTCTTGCCTACATTTAAATCTCTAAAACGCCAATGAGAAGAGGGAAGCACTATGAAAACACTGACTGAGCGACTACGGGATTTTGTTGGAAAGGGAAATGCCACGGAGGCGGTAGGTTCCCTCGAAAAAGCGCCGATTGTGCCTCCCTTGCCACCCGCTCCTGTCTCTGTTCCTCTCCCTACAACCACCAGCCCTATGGGAGCAAGCGTCACCGTTGAGGCCGCCTACTCGATGCTCCACGCTTTTCCCAAGGACACCGACGATGCCCAGAGATTTCCGGCACTACGTTCGGCACTGGCGGCGACACAGGAGAATAAGAGCCAAACACTTCAGCAGCTTCTTGCCGAAGTGCTTCAGGAAAAAGCGCGCATTGCGAGTGTCCTTCAGAACCAGAATGTGAACTTCGATCTCCAGCAAGCCAAGATTACGGAGGCCGTGGACGCGCTCTGGGGAAAACGCGAAAAGCTCACTGAGCACCACCAGCGCATCACACTTCAGGGCAATGAGAGAATCGAAGGGCTGGATCAGCTCATTCAGTGCCTCTCGCTCACCGACGAGGCCACTCAGGAGCCGCTCCCACAGACATCTGTCGTGGTTCGCACATCGATGATGGAGCTACGGCCTCTGGGAGAGAGCCCGCAAGCCGCTGAGGAGACTGTGGTGGAGAAGAGTGCCAATGTGAGTGTAACTGAAAAGAGCGCGGCTGCCACAGAGCCGCGCCCCAACAACCCCCGCAAGCTCTACTCACGGCCTGCTGCGTGAACTAGCCGACCAGCGCGCCTTCGGGCAGGAGCACCGCGCGGCAGGGAGCGCCATCGGTGGGCAGGCTCAGCGGCAGGCAGACCAGTGTGTAGGCTCCCGCCGCGACCCCGCGCAGGTCCAGCCCCTCCACGATAATCACCGCCGGGCCCAGAAGCGCCCGGTGGGTCTCGGGGTTTCCGCCATAAAACGGCCCAATCGAGAGGTAGTCAATGCCGATGAGCTTTAGCCCGCGCTCGACCAAGAACTGCGCAGCGTCCTCGGTAATCCCGACATAGTTCGAGAAAAAGCGCGACTCCTCCAGCTTGCCATCGTGGATCGTGCAGTGAAGCAGCAGCCGTGTGATCGGAGTGGGAAGGTTCTGTGCCTCGAACCAGGTTTTATCCAGCGGGCCGTCGCCGTCGTAGTGCACCACGTGGCAGGTACCAATGAGCATGTTGAGATCCAGCTTGTCTACCAATCCGCCGCCCGCGATAAAGTGCCGTGGCGCATCCAAGTGCGTCCCCGTGTGGCACCCAATCGCCATGTCCGTCACCTGCACACCGTCGCCTGCCTCATGGCTCTTGACGATGCTCAGTTTCACCGGCTCATGCCCCGGCCAGACCGGAAAGCCCTCACGCAGTGGATACGAAATATCACAAATATCTAAGTGGTTCATGAGAAAGACAGTTCGACAAGGGGCGCGGGAATCCTGTGTAAAGCTTTTGGTAATTTTTCTAGCCGAGGTGTCGCTGGAAAATACTGACATCCACATCACGTCCAAACTTCTCGCCGACGCGCTCTAGGGTTCCGATCAGGCGAAAGCCTAGCTTCTCATGCAGGCTGATCGAGGGCAGATTATCGGTGGAGATGAGCGCGACAATGGTTCGGATATGGCGCTGTGGGGCATCGTCGAGAAGTGCCTGCAAGAGTGCTTCCCCGATCCCCTGGCCCTGCGCACGCGTGTCCACATACACCGAGTTCTCCGCCGTGCCCCGGTAGCCCGGCTTGGCATTATAGGGC
>NZ_JAYUPA010000078.1:0-2357 GCF_043760365.1 Armatimonas sp. | reverse complement strand
ATGCTGGTCCCGATGCCCGCACGAAGACGAATCGCAAGGTCAGGAATCCGCTGCATCCCTGAGGGAAACCCCGCTGCACTCAGGAGCCGCTTGATAACATCCGTGACCTTCCACGGGGTTAGAGATCCGTCTGCACCAAGAGCGGCAGCAGGATCTGACAAAAACAGATCGTAGGAGAGTGCGGTTCGCAGGGTGGTCGCGGAGAGTCTTTCCCACATTCCCGCCGCATTGCACTGGTACTCGCTCCACTCGGGCGACGGGTAAGCACGCGCCGCGCCGCCCATGCCCTGCTTGGCATTCACTGTTCCTTTCTTAGTCCGTGTCGGCCTGGACACGGCCCCGCGAAAGAGCGTGATGGTCTTTTCGGTATCGCCCGGCGGTGTGTAGGTCGTGGTGAGCCGCAGCGAGAGCCGCCCCCGGTTGCGTAGGCGCGGCCACGAGTCGGCAGGGTCTTCGATCGTGAGCTTTGCCACTTCGTTTCGTGCGTCCTGGCCCCCGAGCTGCACCTGAACATTCTTCACGGGTACGGAAAACTCCCCGGGCGTGATGGTCTGCACTGTGGCGGATTTAACCAGTGTGTAGCCATAGAGTAGCGGCGTCTTGGTGCCATCGCTGTAGAAATCAAATAGCGGAAAGGGGTAGTCAATCAGGGTTGCGGATTGCGTCAGGGAGTCCTTGAGGCGCGGGGTGATCGTCATGGCTCCGGCTTCGCGTGAGAACTTTGTCAGCGCCCAAGCCCCTGCCGCCAAGCCCCCGAGTGCAATCGGCGTTGTCGGAGCGTGCGCCTGGCCGATCAGCTTGCCTGCGGGAGTACTCGTGCCCACGGGGTAACTCAGGCGTGAGAGCTGCCACTCGCCCCGGATGTCGCGCCGCTCCAAAAGATAGATTCGCTGACTCGTTGTTACCTGGCCTGTGGCTCCCTGGTCCACCTGCTTGGTGCTGAGGCCGTCGAAGCTAAAGAGCGCCTCGGTGGTGGTGTGAGCGCCCGTGTTGCCCTGAGCAGGCGAAAGAGTTGAAGCGCCACCCGCTGCCGAAACCGAGCTGGCATCCATGTTGAGCGAGAGAATAGAGATATGCTTCTCGCCGCTCTCGCCCATGTGCGGAAAGATGCAGAGGCAGTGGGAGTTGTTGCTCACCTGTGAGGGAGAGCAATAGCGAGCAGATAGGACGGAGCGCCACTCAGAAGCGCCGCCCGGAGCACTCAGGTAGGGCGCATAGTGCCAGAGCCGCAGCTCACCGTCGCCGCCAATCAGGAGCGCGTACTGGCCAAACGAGAACGCGGCGATCCAGTCCGGGACGTGCTGCCGGGTTCCAGGAAGAGAAAATCGAACGCAGAAGCCCGTATCTGCGGCCTGGGCGGCGCTGGAGCGAGCAAGGATGTCAAGCGGCTGGGTAGTGGTCTCAATGGCAGTGAGGGTGCTCGTCAGGGCCGTGATGTGCGCTTCGGTGCTGACGCTCGCGCTCTGATCCCAGCTTGCCCCTGCCACAATCTTTGAGCGGATGAAGATGTCGCTTCCGTCTGCGTTGGTTCCCGAGGTCACCGCGCCCATGCCCGTGCCTGTAGGGCGACGAAACTTAGGGTAGGCCGTCACAGCGGCGGCTTGGAGCAGGTTCGCGCCCGAGCCACCCGAGGCGCTCGTCAGATAGACAGACCCCGCACCCGCCGTTCGCTCCTGGAGCTGCGCGAGCCTGAGCTGAAGCGGTTGCAGCCCCCACGCGCCCGAGGCGTAGAGCCGGACACTGTTGGCGTAGAAGGAGTTCGCCCCCTTGGACCGCGCCGCTACCTGGGATACCGCCCCATGCCGCCGCACCTCGGCCACGCCGGTATCCTGCACAGCGAACGTCTCTGGCACATCCAGCCTTGCCCGGGTGACCCGCCCCCGCGTGATCGCGCCATTGGCTTCCGCCCCCGACATTCCCCCAGCCATAAATTAACCTAAAGTCCCGTAGCGAAGTGCGCCCATTGAGTAGGCATCGTAGAGGTTCCCGCCGCGAAGAGATCCCGGCGCGGCGCTTTGCTGTGTGCGAAGCGTCTCGCCAATGTTCTTGTTGAGGTACTGGAGTGTCTGGGTGAGATTCTCGGTGGCCTTCGTGTTGGCGTCCTGAGAGGTGGCGGCGCTCGCTCCACTGGGTGTCTTAGATCCCGAAATCCCCTGGTCTACCATCTGCTGAATATCTTTTACCGTGCGCTTGGTTGCCATGTCGTCGCCGCCGGGTTCAACGCCGTATTGACGGTTTACCTCGTTCATCAGCTTCGATTTCTCCTCGTCTGAGAGCTTAGACCCCTTGATCCTGTCGTAGATTCCCGCCCGGCGCAGGTCTTCACTGCGTCCCATGGCTTTGGAGTAACTGCCGTT
>NZ_JAYUPA010000077.1:0-6609 GCF_043760365.1 Armatimonas sp. | reverse complement strand
CACCTGCGGGGGAGAGCTCGGCGGCGATTCGCACGCGTGTGGAGAGAGCACGAGAGACCCAGCGCCAGCGGTTTGCTCAGGAGAAAGTGTCGGCTTGGTCGCCTTGCTCCAGTACTTTTTGCAACGCGCACATGAGCTCGCGCCAGCTCCAGCGTCACTGCACCATGGAACCAGAGGCGAAATCGCTTCTCAGTGCAGCGATCACGGCCATGCAGCTCTCGGCGCGTGCCTACGACCGCATCTTGAAAGTTGCCCGCACGATCGCGGATCTCGTGGGCTCCGAGAGTATTGGTGTGGCCCATATTGCGGAGGCAGTGCAGTACCGGACACTGGATCGCAAGTTCTGGCGCTAGCTTTCAAACGCCTGTGGCTTTACCTGCCGCCCTGCTTGCCGTCGCAGCTCCCCTACCTCAGCGCGCAGGGCGGCAAGCTCGCTGGTCTGCGTTCGTACAAGGGCAAGTAGCTCGTCGAGCTGGCTCTCCGTATTTCGTCGCTGGCCCCTTTCTTTGGGGGTGGTTCGCCTTGCCAGCTCACTGCGAATCTGCTCCGAGGGCATTCCCGCTTTCTTCCACCCGGCAATCTGCCGCAGTAGCGCCTGGGTCGTTTCTGGGTAGCGGCGCCGTTTCCCTTCACCTATAGCGGGCAGGAACGCCTCAAACTCATCTCTCCAGACTCTCAGGGTGCTTTCGGGAAGTTCACATTGCCTTGCGATTTCGCGCATTGTCATGCTGCTATCATAGCATGATTTTGTGATTATGCGCAATATAATTGCAAATCCAATTAGTGTCCTTAAATTTATCTTTACGGACACTAATCCGAAAAGGAAAAACAGGTACAATCGCCGCATGAGACAAAAAGAACCAACGATCATTGACCCAGGCCCGGCTGGCGGCCCGCCCTCCGATGCTATTGTGCTCTTTAACGGAAAGAACCTCGATGCTTTTCGTGGCGAAAAAAGCCCAGAGCCGCGCTGGAAGCTAGAGCGTGACGTGATGGAAACCACACCCTTTGGGGGGATCTTCTCCAAGCAGGAGTTTGGGGACTGCCAGGTACATGTCGAGTGGACCTCCCCCACAACCGTAAAAGGCGATGGCCAGGGGCGCGGCAACAGCGGTGTCTATTTAATGGGCCGCTACGAGATCCAGGTGCTAGATTCCTACAACAACAAGACCTACTTCAATGGACAGGCAGGCGCGTTGTACGGATTTAATGCCCCCTTGGTGAACGCGTGCCGGAAGCCGGGTGAGTGGCAGAGCTACGATATTATCTTTCATGTCCCCAAGCTCCTGCCAGACGGAAAAGTACAGCCAGGATCCATCACGGTGCTTCACAATGGGGTTCTGATTCAGGATCACATCCCGGTAACCGGGGAGCCGACCACTTCCGCACCACTGAAGGGACTTGCCCCCAAGGGGCCGCTCTATCTTCAGGATCATGGCAACCCCGTGCGTTTTCGCAATGTTTGGGTGCGGCAACTGTAGCTCCGGAATGTACGACTACGCCCTCATCGGCGGTGGCATTGTCGGTCTTGCCACCGCCTACCAGCTCGGTCAGGCACACCCCAACGCCCGCCTACTTCTGATTGAGAAAGAGAGTGGCTGGGCCGCGCACCAGACGGGGCACAATAGTGGCGTGATCCATTCTGGGATTTACTACAAGCCTGGGAGCGCCAAGGCACGCATGGCGGTTGCCGGGGCGCGATCCATGGTGGCATTTTGCGAGGCGCAGGGAGTCACGCACCAGATCTGTGGGAAAGTCATAGTTGCCGCTCACCCCGACGAGCTACCACGCCTGGAGACTTTAGAGCTGCGCGCGGCGGCAAATGGTATCGTCGCGCGTCGGCTGACTCCCGAGCAGCTTCAAGAGCACGAGCCGCATGTTCGGGGAGTCGCAGCGCTCCATATCCCCAGTACAGGAATCATTGACTACAAGCAGGTAGCTCAGGCACTCGCCCGCCTTGCCACCGAGCAGGGTGCGGAGCTACGACTACAGACCAAGCTGCTGGGCATCGTCAAAAAAGGTGATTCCGTCACACTTCAGACGACGCAGGGAGACTTTCCATCGCGTTTTCTGATCAACTGCGCCGGACTCTACAGTGACCGAGTTGCTACCCTGGGGGGAGTCTGCCCCCGTGCGAAGATTATCCCGTTTCGCGGCGAGTACTACGAGCTGATCCCGGAGCGCCGCTCACTGGTGCGGGGACTGATCTACCCGGTGCCCAACCCAAGCTTCCCCTTTCTAGGAGTGCACTTCACCCGCATGACAGATGGCAGTGTCCATGCCGGTCCCAATGCCGTTCTCGCACTCGCACGGGAGGGATACAAAAAAACGGACCTCAATTTTGGGGAGGTCTTTGAGACTCTCACCTACCCCGCATTCTGGAAACTCGCCCTGAAAAACGCCGATGAAGGCCTGCAAGAAATATGGCGCTCTCTGAGCAAAGCACGCTTTGTGCACTCAATGCAGACTCTGATTCCTGAGATCCAACCCAGTGATGTGACTCCCGCCGGGGCAGGAGTCCGCGCACAGGCCCTCGCCCACGACGGTGCCCTCGTGGACGATTTTCTGATTCTGTCTGGAGAGAGGCAGCTTCATGTCTGCAATGCACCCTCTCCCGCCGCAACCGCATCACTCGAAATCGCACGAGAGATTGTAAGTCGCATCCCGCCCCCTGAGTAATCGCCCCCATGAACGGGGGCGTCATATTGTCCTCGTTCCTCGGACGCAATCAGATATCACGCTTCAAGCCATCGAAATTTGCTACAGATTCGTCAAGGGCGTAGCTCCCGAGATTCGCATAAAACGCACGTTTTGTGAAAGCTGATCTCGCTGATCTCCTGGAAGTTAGTCAACTCCGGGTTCGCTGGCGGCGACGGGAGCGAATGATTTCAAAAATTTTTCTAACCTTTCGGGACGATACCGGGTCTCTTAAAGCAAGCAATCAACGTAGAGAGTCCGGTAAAACGGCAACTGCGGACTATAGCAGAAAGCGGGGCGATGCGATGACGGACCTATTGACGCGAGCTGAATTGGCGGAGAGAAAAAGCAGATCACAGCACAATACTGTCTCCGCCACCCCCATGAATGCGCCAGCGGCAACGAGACGTCGGGCGTTAATAGCGCTCCCCGAACTAGTGATCCATGCGCAAAATGGGGATACGGACGCGCTTAACATACTGATCCTGCGCTTTCAGGACATGGCCGTTGGCCTTGCGGCGTCTCTGCTTGGCGGACTCGGCGGCGGGATCCCGGATGCGGAGGACGTGGCGCAGGAAGCTTTTGTCGAAGCCCTGCGACGCCTCCCGTACCTTCAGCATCCCACCGCGTTCCCCTCGCTGCTGCAATCCTTGGTGCGGAAGCACGCCGACCGCATTACCCGACGACGACAGTTTCGAGCGGCAACGGCCTTAACACTCGACGATGCCGCCGCAGCCACGACAGCAGCGTCCTTCGACGGCGACCTGGCGACGGAGATGGCCGTGTCTGAGATGCGCGAGGCAGTCCGTCAGGCGGTGCGTGACCTGCCCGAAGCGGAGCGCACGGCCGTCCTACTGTTCTACGTCGGCGACCAGTCGATGAAGGAGATCGCGGAATCGCTCAATGTGCCGCTCTCGACTGTGAAAGGCCGCCTGCACGCCGCACGGACCCGCTTAAAAAGGAGAATGTTTACCATGTCTGAAGAAACACTCAACGAGGAGCGGCCCTCCGCCACCGCGCAGTTCCAGGGTAGGGTGAAGCGCGACCATCAGCTGGCATGCAGCTCTCGGTATCATACGCCGATGCCCGGCGAAGGCCCCCAGCCGCCGCCCGATTGGGACGCGCTGGAGCGGGAGCGCAATGCCTTTGAGGAAAAATTGCTCGCCGGAGAACCACTGGATCGGAAAGCAATGCGGCGCGCGGTCATGATGATCGTCTGGGACCTGAACCAGTATTCAACGGCGGCGGACCTTTTGAACCTGTATCTCGCCCGACCCGACCTGACTCCGCCGGAACGCGCGGAAGCGACCAAATTGCGGCTCGACGCTCTGTGCCTCAGCGGCTATCGCGGCGAGTACGTACGGTTGCACCGTGAGTTTCTGGAATGGCTGCATACGTTCGTCGGAACCGGCGTGATGAATGAGATTGCGCCGGACGGGGAGTTGATGCTATGGGCATTTTCTTCGTATTCCTATTGGGACCTTTGGAAGACCTTCGGACATCTGGAGGAGTGGCTGACGCGGGCGGGGCAGATACTGGACGAAACGCCAAAAACGGCACGCTCGCGTCGTGAGCGGTATTACCTGATCCGCACGAGGGCGTTGGCGCTGCGCGAAACGGGGAGATACGAAGAAGCCTGGGAAGCGATCCGGGCCAGCGGAAACCTGTCCGACGAGGCCGACCGGGACGCCTTCTCCCCCTTCTGGCGCATCGAGATGAAACAGATGTGGGACTTCGCTTTTGAGGATCGTACCGATAGTTTCACGGAGCGAGGCGAGGCGTCCCGTAGGGCGATCGTCGAGGAATTAGAGCTGCTTGTGGCCGCGTATCTTCCCACGCTCGACCCGAACGAGGAGTGGCAGGCGACGACCGTTGCCAGTTGTCTGAATACCTGCGCCACTTTGCTGTACGGAGTAGAGCAATACGAGCGAGCATGGGCGTACTTCGAGCGTCAACTTGTGACGGGGGATTACAGTTATCGAAGTCTGGTTCAGGCGGCGGCGACGCTCTGGAAAGTGCGTGGCGAAGGCGTACGGTCGGAAGTGGTTTCGCTGCTACAAATGGCAGCGGTACGCCCGGATGCGCGGCCTGGCTGGGCGCTGGAATGGTTTCGACAGATGAAGGAGTTCGAGGGTGCCGAGAATGATGTGCAGTTCGTTGCCGCCATGTCAGCTACTGCCACATAGTAGCAGGTGCGGTGACGCTGAGTTGTGCAGGCGGCGAAGGCACGCTCACTTCCCGCCGAGTAGCCCTTTGGCCGCGTCGCCCGCGCCCTTGAATGCATCACCCGCCCCTTTGGCGGCATCCCCGGCGGCCTTGGCAGCACTATCCGCCTTCTCAACTCCCCCTTTTACGGCATCAGCCCCCGCTTTCATCTTGACGGCACCGGCTTTTGCGGTGTCTGCGGCGGCCTTGGCGGTCTCACCGAGGCCGCCTGGTAGGTTTGCTACGGCTGCACCAGCCTTATCAGCAAGTGCCCCTGCCTGATCCGCCCCCGCCTTCGCCTTGTCAGCCCCCTCTTTGACCGTCTCCGTTACCCCTTTGTCGCCTGACATCTTGGGGGTTTCCGGTTTGGCGGTGGGCTTAGCCATTGGGTTGGGGGTCTCTTTGATCACCCGGACTGTCTCGACAGGTGTGTTTGCCACTGTCGGCGCGGGCACTGATTCCGTGGCGGGTTGATTATTACAACCAATACACAGTATTCCCACAGTGACAAAGCCCAGCGTGGGCAAGAGTAAATGTCTCATTTCCACTAAAATCTCCTCTGTTAGATAGCCTATTCTACCGATTTAGATTGACGTAATTGCGGGAATAAGGGATAATTCCTTTAGGTATTTTCAAGGGAGACCCTTCCATGACCCAAACTCAGATTCGAACGAGCACGCTGCTGGCACTCACAGCCCTCGCAAGTGGCATCGCTGCCATCGGCCCACGGGCGCAGGCGAGCACGAAAGCCGCCGCCCCGCAGTTCCTCCGCGATGTTGCCCCCATTCTTGATAAAAAAGGCTGCTCCGTGGCGGCCTGTCATGGGAAATTTGGAGGACGTGGTGGGCTACAGCTCTCCCTGCTCACTCTTACCCCAGCCGATGACTTTGATCCCCTGGTTCGTGGAGGGCGCGGACGGCGTGTAAACCTGATGGAGCCGGAGAAGAGCCTGCTGCTCATGAAGGCGACCAACAAGAGCCCTCATGCTGGAGGAGAGCGTTTTTCACTCAGCTCGCCTCAATACAAAACCATCCGTGATTGGATCGCTGCGGGTGCCCCGTTTGACGAGGCAACCGACGCGACTCTGAGTAAGCTGGCCGTCACCCCCGCGCAAGTGACTCTGAGCAAAGTCGGGCAAAAAGTCCCGCTAAAAGTAGTCGCGAGCTTCTCGGATGGCACGAGCCGCGATGTCACGGCGCAAGCCAACTACGAGACAAGCGATCCCGCCGTGGTCACCGTGGACGAAAAGGGCACCATGACCGGCAAGCGCTGGGGCGGGGCCGCCGTGGTGGTGCGCTACCTGGGCACGGTTCATGCCGCATCGCTGACACTGCCCCGAGAAGACAAAGCGCCCTACCCGAAGCTGGCCCCAGGTAACCTCATTGACGACTTTGTCTACGCCAACCTCAAGCGGCTCAATGTTCAGCCGTCGCGCCCCACCAACGACTCCGAGTTCCTGCGCCGCGTCTCGCTGGATCTGCGCGGGATTCTGCCCACTGCCGACGAGTTCGATACGTTTATCGCGGACAAAGCGCCCGATAAGCGTGCCAAGACCATTGATGCGTTTCTCGACTCCCCAGAGTTCGTGGATATGCGGGTTCTGCGCCTCGGTGACATGCTCCGGGTGCATCCACGCAATATGGGCAATGGGATCAGCGGCGAGCGCAGTGCGGCACTCTTCACCGAGTGGCTCAAAGACTCCGTCGC
>NZ_JAYUPA010000076.1:0-2362 GCF_043760365.1 Armatimonas sp. | reverse complement strand
CGATCCTTGCTGCCCACCCTGAGTTTAGCTACCGACCGCTTCTTACGGATGCGGTGTTGCCCGCCAGTAGCGGCGATCTTCTAAGAGCCTTACGGATGCGGCGCGGAATCGGTGTGCGTCAGCTTGCCCGCGAGATCGGGGTTGCACCGGGAGTCATTACCCACTGGGAAACCGGCAAGCATATCCCCAGCACAGACCAGAGTGAACGGCTTCTTGTCGCCTTGCGTGCTCTCCCCGATGAATTCGCAATTCTGCGCCGGGGCACCTCAGAGCTAGGAATAACTCGCTTCGTAAATGCATCGCTCGACGAGCTTTGGGCAGCACTTGAATCGCTCTATCAACCCATCTGGCGGGGCGATCCAACCTTTCCAGGGGATCTGGTGCTCCTCGCTTTGCAAGAGGAAGCAGCGCGGCGCTTGCTCACCGAGCCCCAGGCACAACGTCTGCTCGCCGAAGCCTTCCACGCTCGGGGATTATTCCTTCACCTTCGAGAGCGCTCTCAGGAAGCCCAGAACTGTCTCAAGTCCTCTCTGGCGCTTGTGACAGCCAAGGAGCACCCGGTGATCTGGTTTGGAGCAACCTCTCTTCTAGCGAGAGTACAGCCCCGTTCAAAATGTGAGGTTGCAATTAAGGGCTGGACAGAGGCAATCCCGTTAGCACGCGATAGGCGGGATCAAGCATTAGAGTCCCAGCTCCTGAGAGAGCTTGCGACTCGGCAGGCAAGAGTTGGGTATCTAGATAGCGCTCTGCGCACGGCAAGAGAAGCCGAAGCCTGCGCCCTGCGCTCGGATCGGATGGAACACATTCGTGATGCCAGGATGGTTCTTTCCGTTATTTTGGCGGAAGCGGGTCATGCTGACAAAGCCACAAAAACAATGTCAGCTCCCCCAACCCTGGCTGAGTGCGAGGAACATCCCATCGGAGCAATGAACAGGCTGCTGTACTGGGCACGCCTCTGCTGGCACAACAAAGATCGTCTGGGGGCTTCGGAGCATTTAGGTCAGGTTTATAGCCTGATCGAGCGTTTTCACCTCCCACAATTCGAGGGAGCGGCGCGTAAATTGGAGCAGGCACTTAGCTGCTGAAGCTCCCAAGCTTAGCTACTGCCCCCCCCAAGCCTCAGATGCTGAAGCTCCTACCAGGAACTTAAAACACCATGACCAATGCATTACTGCCATCTCCTAAGACTCGCTCCACTCAAAGAGCGAGACCATCACCTGCGACAGTCTCTCCTGCACACAGAGTAGCCTCCCCAGATTTATTTGCGCGCCCGATCCGACTGCGGGATATTCCTGCCGCTCTTGCCGTCAGCCAAGAAGGTAAACAAGTCTCCGCTGCGGAGCGTGCCTTCACCTGCGAAGCTCTGGGAGATCTGTTAAAGCAAAGACGCATGTTTGGGGTGGTCGTCCTAGACAATCGCCGTCCCCCACAGAAACAAGTAGTTGGTATCGGAACCGGCGGCTTTCTGACAGACGACTTTCAATCCACTCTCTGGGGGCAACAGGCCGATTCCTATTTGCTTCGTCGAATCTTGCGCTCACCCAAGGAGCACCCCTCCCCACTGAGCGATTTTGACGAAACCTTTGTCAACAACACTCCAGAGAAAGGTCTCAACTTTACCGGTCTGCTCTTTGGCGATTTGTGCGAGCAGCTTTCCACAGAGCGCGCAGGACAGGTTCGCGACCGGCTTTTTGAGGCGATGCTTCAGAGCCTGCGCGGCTACTATTTGCGCACCTGGACCAAGGAAGTCTATGGAGATGAGAACTTTCAAAAATTCCAGAATATCTTTGGCGCAAAGCTTGTCCGAGCGCACGAGCTGCCTGACCGTACAGAACACCAGCAGCCTTTTCTCATGGGCATTACCCGTGAGGAGGCGTTTGCTCCAGAGCGTGAAGGCCGCCCCATCCGCTATGCGTTTGCGTGGCACTCCCCTAAAATCGGCTTTACCAAAGCCGAACGTAAGGTGCTCCAGATGGCCAGCCGATACCGCACCCATGAGACCATCGCAAGGCATCTAGACATCGCAGCCTCGACGGTTCGCTCACAAATGGATTCCGCTCTGCGACGGGCAGAGCAGTCTGCAGAGTTCGGCGATCTATCGCGAACCGTTGAGGGCGGATACCTTCGCCAGTGCCAAGAACACAGCGATAAGTGGGCGACCCTGCTGGACTACCTGTCAAGCCATCCCGAGGAGCTGCGCCCTCACTGGCATAGCCTGACAGACCTCCAGTAAAGGGCTGCCTCACGATCTTCCCCGCCACTTTCGGTAGAGCTCGCGGCGGCGATCTGGACGATCAAAGACGTCCAGGAGCCGCTGCTGGGCGCTCTCTCGCATGCCCGTCAGCTCCCCCTTGTAGCGCTT
>NZ_JAYUPA010000075.1:0-6638 GCF_043760365.1 Armatimonas sp. | reverse complement strand
AGGAGAAAAACGCCCCCCGCTGGCCTACTGGCTACGACCTACCTACCCTTAAAGCTCTTTGGCATGGGTAGGGTAGCCTCCCTCTAGCTATCAGGGTGGATGGTGAACTTGCGAGGGCGGATGGCACCGTCAAAGGAGAAGTTCCAGCCGAGCACGGCATTGATATCGGCAAAGCGTGCCGCCGTGTGCCCGGCAATCACTTGTGTGGGAATCGGGGTGCTCTGGCCACTGAGCAGCAGCGAGAACTTACCGTTTTTCTCGACCAGCGTGCCGCCAAAGAAGTCCGCCCAGTCGCGAATTGCCACCCAAATGCGGCTCTCGACAAACCAGGCATCCAGGCTGAGCTTCTTGGCTCCCTCGCCGCGATCCAGAAAGATCTCCACGGTGTCTGGTAAAAGTACCGGAGCGGGAGTCGGCGTAGGAGTAGGCTCGGGCGTGGCGGCAAACGCAGGAATGAGCGCATCCAGAGCACTCCAGCCGTCGGTGCGCACCAGCTCGCGCAGCACGGAGATGCGTTTATTTGTCTTGATCTGGTAGTGAGGAGTGTCCGGGAAATCGCTCCAGCGTCCGCCCCACTCCAGCCCGAGCGCCTCACCCAGCGGGCCCATTTTCTTGTAGTGCACCGACTCCGGCAGGTACTTGCCGTCTTTGAAAAGCCCGATGTCTACCGCGATCTGGTAGTTATGGTTGCTCTGCCCTCCGCGTGCATTGGTGACTTTCGGCCCCTCGGTCGTGCGGCCTTTGGCAAAGAGCGCGTCCTGCTCCGCCCAGGTCCGGTTGGCACTGATAATCTTGGCCTCCAACCCCTTGCTGGCGGCGTAGGTCTTCAGAGTGCGCAGCAGAGCGCGAAAGTGTGGCTGGGCCTTGGGCCGCAAGGTGGCGAGATTCTTTTCGGAGCGTTTCTCAAACTCAGGTGTCGGCATAATCACTCTCCTTGTGACGAGTATACCCAAGGGAGTCGCCCCGATGGATCGCCCCGATGAACCAGGGCGTCTTTTTGACGGCTTCGCCGACACGAAGGCCACTTCGGGCCATACCGAGTTTACTTGGTATGGGCGGGACGCCCTTCGTGTCCGAGGAACGAGGACAATATGACGCCCCCGTCCATGGGGGCGATCCATCGGAGCGAAGACTCGCAGGGTATAATTTGCTCCATGAGCACCACTTTGCAAGCCAGCCTGCTGGACCTCATCCGCCGCACCTCGTCCGACCTGCCTGCCGATATTCGCGAGGCAATGGAGAAGGGACGAAGCGTGGAAATGAAAGACAGCCGCGCCTTGATGGCGCTGGACACGATTGACTGTAATATCGCCACGGCCGCACAAGACTCTGCCCCGATCTGCCAGGACACGGGGATGATCAAGTTCTACGTGCACTACCCCATTGGCTACGATATTCTCACGTTCGAGGAGGCTGCCCGCGCCGCTGTGGCCGAAGCAACGGCGATTGGCTACCTGCGCCAGAACTCCGTGGACTCGATCACGGGCAAGAACACGGGCAACAATTTGGGGCCGGGGACGCCGCAGTTCCATTTTCAGGCGTGGCGAAAAGACTGGGTAGATGTCCGGCTGATGCTCAAGGGCGGCGGGTGCGAGAATGTTGGGGCGCAGTATAGCCTTCCGGCGGAGCTTAAAGAGATTGGGAAAAAAGCGGGCCGCAACATCGAGGGTGTGAAGCTGGTGGTACTCGACGCGGTCTGGAAAGCGCAGGGCAAGGGCTGTGCGCCCGGCTACATCGGAGTCTGTATCGGCAGCGACCGTGCGCACGGGTTAGAGGTCGCCAAAGAGCAGCTCCTACGCACTGTGGCCGATACCAACTCGGACGCGCAGCTGGATGCGCTGGAGCGCGAGATCACGCGCATCTGCAACGGCCTGGGGATCGGCCCGATGGGCTTTGGCGGGAACACGAGCCTGCTGGGCTGCAAGATCACAGCGCAGAACCGCCTCCCCGCCAGCTTCTTTGTTTCCGTGAGCTACGCCTGCTGGGCGCACCGTCGGCGCGGAGTGACTCTCAACCCCACCACCGATGCAGTCACCGGCTGGCTCTACGAAGAAGCCAGTGAGACGCTGGCGGGGGCGGAGGCAGGGGCTCATTAACGAACCCTGCACCGCTTCGCTAGGCTCCCCAGACGCGCGGGGTGTGCTCTGTATCCTCCACCACCTGGTTGTGACGGAAGATATGCCGTGCGGTGTCGGACCAGGACTCCCACGTGGTGCGCGGGACAGTAATCACAGGGGTTCGGATAAAGCCGCGCTCATAGACAATGGCGTACATGGTGCGTGGGTTGTCAGAGTCGTTGGGCATCCCTCGGTGCCACATGCGCATGTCGCGCAGGATAAAGCTCCCCACAGAAATTTCGGTGCGCACGGAGGGAAACGCCGCCGCCCGCTCGTCGTCGAGCACGCCCCCGAGAATAGGGTGCGTCCCCGGCCAGACCTCGGTCGCGCCATTGGCAATGGTGAAGTCACAGAGTGGGATATTGAGCACGAGGGTCGCCACCGGGTGCGCGACACCCATCAAGTGCCCGGTGTCTCGGTGCACGGGCTGGATTCCAGAGCCGGGCAGAGCGGTGTTGGTATGAAAAAACGCGCACTGGGGGTCCGCGCCCAGCAGTGCCTGCATGAGCTGAACCGCCACGGGCTGCGCCACAAGCTGGGTGTGGGCCAGAGGCAGATGCAGCGGGGGAAAGAACCCGATATGGTTCTTCCCAAAGGTCTTGCCCTCCAGTGCCGCGATCCCACCTTTACTCTGAATAAACCGCGCCAGCTCTGTTTCGTAGGCCGTGCGCACCGTATCAAGAAACGCGGCATCATAGACATTTTCGATCACCACATAGCCCACATCATTGAATGTCTGCACTGCTTTGTTCAGGCGCTCTGGTGAGAGTTCCCCTGCTACTTTTTCGTCGTTGGTGAGTTTCATACAGCTATTTTACCCAAGAAAACCGAACTCAGAGGCGAGACAATCGTGTACAATACGGCCATGAAAGCAACCCCAGAGACGCGGCAACGAATGATCCTTGCGGTAACGGGCCTGCTCACCCCACTTGCGTTCTGGATCGCTTTTGGGCTCTACGACCGCTTTACGCCAAGGCGCCGTATGCCCGAGGGCCTCTTCTTTGATCCTGCACGGGTCTCCCCGGAAGAGCGGATGCGCACACAGATCCTGCGTGCGCAGCTCCTGGAGGCTGCCCGCCAGGGCGACTGGCGTCGGGTCAGCCGCGCGGCGGACGACACTTGCGGCGTGGACTGTCCGTCGCCGATCTTCCCGCTTCAGGCAGAGGCACACTGGCGGCTGGGCGAGCGGGAAAAAGGTGCGGATCTCTGGGCCAAGGGCCTCGCCTGGGAGAGCCCCGTGGCGCAGGCGCAGCTCCAGGCACTAAAAGGGGACAAGGCGGCCTACACGGCCCATGTTGCCTCGCTTCTCAGCACGCCCGAGCTTGGCCTCGACAACGATATCGCCTGGGCCTGTGTTCTCCTACCGGATGCTCTCCCAGACTACACACTGGTTGTTGCGCGGGCGCAGAAGGCACTCCAACTCCAGGAAGCGGATCCCCCTGGGGGGAAGGCCAATGTCCTTAACACACTGGGTGTCGCGCTCTACCGAGCGGGGCGCTACAGCGAAGCACTGGCCCGGCTCCAGGAGAGCGAGAGCCTTCAGCACGAGATGATGAACGGTGTCTTTATCGCGCTTTGCTGCCGTAAGCTCGGCGATAGAACCCGCGCACGGCGTGAGGCGAACAGCTACTACCAGTTCCTAAGGAACTCGCTCCAGGATAACTCCCGCAACCGTCTGGAGTATGTCCTCTTTGAAAAAGAACTCAGCGCCGTCTTGCCCGCTACGCCCCCTAAGAAAGCCATAACCCCGTGACCCCGTCTGCATCCGATGTCTCCTCGGCGCGCGCCTCGCTTCTCGTCCTCGGAACCGCTGCCTTTCTAGTTCAGGCCGATGCCCGGGTGATGGATCCGCTCCTGAAAATAGTTGCGAGCGACCTGCACGTTACCAAAGAGGGAGCCAGTATCGCCCTGACTCTCTATGCCTTCGCCTACGGCCTCTTCCAGCTCTTCTACGGCCCGCTGGGCGATAGGATCGGCAAGCTGAGAGTGATGGCGGCGGCGCTGGGGCTCTTTGCGCTGGGGGAAGTTCTGGGTAGCTTCATGCCCAACCTGCCTCTCTTCACGGCGCTGCGTTTTCTTACGGGGACAGTCGCCGCCGCCGTGATCCCGCTCTCGCTGGGCTACATCGGCGATAAGTTTCCCTACCAGGAACGCCAGGTAACTCTCGGACGGTTCATGAGCGCCCTGATGCTGGGGCAGATTCTGGGCAGTGCGCTGGGCGGCATCTTCGGGGAGTATTTAAGCTGGAGAGTGATCTACCGCATCTTCGCGGGTGTCTCACTGCTCATGGCATTTTTGCTCTGGCGCGAGAGCCAGCGTGCGCCGGAGACGCCCCGCCCGGAGCGGAAGTTCTCTTTTGCACCGTATCGAACGCTCTGGGCCAAGCCCATGACCCGGATTGTGCTGGGCACGGCTTTTGTCGAGGGCTTCTTCATCTTCGGGGGGCTGCTGTTTCTGGGGGCCTCTCTTAAGGAGCGCTTTTCCCTCTCGTATCTCACAATCGGGCTGCTCCTGGGCTGCTTTGGCATCGGCGGACTGATCTACAGCGCGTCGGTGAAGAGGCTGGTGCCTAGGATCGGGGAGCTGGGGGCACTGCTTTTGGGGGGCTCGCTCCTGTTGGTCGGCTACACGCTCATTGGCTGGCTCCCTGTCTGGTGGTTCTTTATCCCTGCCATTGTGATCTATGGGATGGGCTACTACACCCTGCACGGCCCGCTCCAGACCCGCGCCACCGAGCTGGCGCCGGAGATGCGCGGCACGGCGGTCTCCCTCTTCGCCTTCGCGTTCTTTTTAGGGCAGGCGGCAGGCCCGCCGGTGCTGGGATGGGTGTTCAAAACGCAGGGCTATGGTATCGGGTTCTCAGTAGCGGGAGTTGGCCTCTTCGTCCTCGCTCTCGTCGCGCGGCGGCTCTTTAAACAGATTTTTTAGGTTGCAAAGAGCTGGCCGCTAATATCGGCGAACGCTTTGAACTCCAGCGCGTTGCCTGTGGGGTCCATGAGAAACAGTGTCGCCTGCTCCCCGACTTCTCCGGCGAAGCGGACATACGGCTCGATCACAAAGACAACGCCTGCCTCTTTGAGCCGCGCCGCGAGCACTTCCCAGACGGGCATTTCCAGCACCACACCGTAGTGGGGCACGGGAACCCCGTGGCCATCCACGCCGTTGTAGTGCGAGGCCAGCTGGCCGTCTTTGCCTAAGTTGGGATTTAAGTGACAGACAAACTGGTGCCCGAAGAGGTTGAAGTCCACCCACTGCGCCGCACTGCGCCCCTCCGAGCACCCTAGAATTCCCCCGTAGAACGCCCGTGCCTCGGCGATATCGCGCACGGGAACCGCAATATGAAACGGGGTAAGCTTACTGGTTTTGGTTGTTTCCATACGGGCTAGTGTACCCAAGCACTACCCCATAATCTGCCACTCCGCGATCACATCTCGGACACCGGAGCGCTGGCGCAGCCCCTTGAGCAGAGCATCGCGCTCTGCGGAGAAGGTTGCTTCGTGCCCACGCATCGCCCGGACGCGCCCGTAGAGATGGATCACACCATGGGTACACTGCACCTGCACCTCGCCGCAGTCCACACTGTGACGGGCCATCTCCGTGCGTACATGACGGCTCTCTTCTTTGGCCTCGGTCTTTTTGTTACTCACTGCTTACCTCATTGTCTGCACCCTGTAAAAAAACAAAAAGCGCACCGGCTTCCAGAGCCAGTACGCAAAGATGCACCCTCACAGTACCACGTTTACAGTTTTGCTCGTTGCCTGGGCAAGCGCCCGCAGGAAATAGGGCATAGTGGCGCGAACTTTGCCCTATGTTTAACGGACTTGGAATGAACCTCGGGAATCTTTCCCGGCTCTCGATGGCAAAGACGCGCTCGATCTCCCCGGAGAACTTCACGGGCGAAAAAGGCAAGGGCGGGATGTCAACCGACGGCCCCGCCAAAGAGTGCGCACGCGATCTCGGAATCGGCTGGAAGATAAGCCCGTATGTGAGAATCCCCGCCGGTAGCACGTTCACACTGGCGGAGATAGACGGCCCCGGTGCGATCCAGCAGCTCTGGATGACCCCCACCGGCAACTGGCGCTACTCGATCTTGCGCTTCTACTGGGACGACGAAGAGACCCCCTCGGTGGAGTGCCCCGTCGGAGATTTCTTCGCCAACGGCTGGTGCCAGTACGCCCCCGTGAACTCGCTCCCGGTCTGCGTGAATCCCGGCTCGGCGTTTAACTGCTACTGGGAGATGCCCTTTCGCCAGAAGTGCCGCATCACGCTGGAGAATATCGGCTACGACGAGATGACGCTCTACTACCAGATCAACTACACTCTCACCGAGATCCCTGATGATGCGGCGTACTTTCACGCACAGTTTCGGCGCACCAACCCGCTCCCGTACAAAGAGGTCTACACGATTCTCGATGGCGTGCGCGGCCATGGGCAGTTTGTCGGGTGCTACATGGCTTGGGGCGTGAACAATAATAGCTGGTGGGGCGAGGGCGAGATCAAGTTCTATTTAGACGGCGACGG
>NZ_JAYUPA010000074.1:0-6639 GCF_043760365.1 Armatimonas sp. | reverse complement strand
GAACGGGCTTTGCGGCTGAGGAACGAAGCCATTGCAGCCGCCCAATTCCATTGGGCGGCTTTGCCGGGCAACTACGCGCGGGCTGAGACGGTCTCTTGCCCCCAGCGCGTGGCGTTCTGGTAGTCCACGGTGCCATTGGTGTCGGTTTTGTAGCCGCAGCGGCGGATGAGTTCGACAGAGGATTGGAAGGTATCGCCGGTGGCTTTGAGGCGGGCAGTGAGCTTCTTTTCCAGATCCGCCTGGAGGGATTTGAAGGCGGGGTCGTTGGCCCGGTTGGTTTGCTGGTACGGGTCTTCCTGGTTGTCAAAAAGCAGCCAGGGGCCGTTGATATCACGGACGTAGGTGTAGCGCCGCGTGCGGATGCCTCGGTACTCACGTCCCCCACGCTCGCGTGTCCACTCGCCAAAGGGCGCGGGGCAGAGAATCAGCGCCGCGTCATCGTCCCATTTTCTCTTACCCTGCACTACGGACGCTAAGTTGCGCCCCTCCACCGTGCTGGGAACCGGAATGCCACAAAGGCCAAGCAGAGTTGGCATCAGATCCGGTGTGCCAATAGGCCCGGTGATCGTCCGTGCCTTGCCCCCCGGGAGCCGGATGAGCAAGGGGACGCGGATGGACTCATCCCAGGGTTTTTGTTTTTTGAGCATCCCGTGCGAGTGCAGCATATCACCGTGATCCGACGTATAAACAAAAACCGTGTTCTCAAGCTGGCCACTGGCTTTCAGTGCATTGATGAGCTTTCCAACACACTGATCCAGCGCATCAATATGAGCGTAGTAGCCCGCGTAGGTACTCTTTGCCGCCGCGCGACTTGCCTCGGGCACGTTGGGTCGAAACGTGAGTGTCTTGCCATCGTAGCGCTCTAGTAGGTCTTCAGGGCACATCCGATACGGATCGTGTGGCGGACCAAACGAGAGACAAAGCAAAAACGGCTTGTCTTTAGCGCGACCCTGGATATAGGAAATCGCTTCGTCGGTCTGGGCGTAGGCATCGTAGCCGGGCCAGGTGCGTTTCTGGGTCTCGTCGCCCGCAAAGTACGGGGAGTTTAAGTAGTTGTGCGTGCACTCTAAAACACGCCAGTGCTCGAAGCCCTGGCGGCGTTCTGGGGGAATGCGCTGATCACGGCCCGTGCCATCTACATGCCACTTCCCGATCCACGCCGTGTCGTAGCCCGCCTGTCCAAAAGCATCGGCGAGCGAGGTGGCTTTATGGTTGAGGCGCAGATCGTTGAGGAAAAGCCCGTGGGTGAGGGGATACTGCCCTGTCAGAAAGCTTGCACGCCACGGGGAGCAGACCGGCATTGTCGCGATGGCATGCGCAAAGTGGACACTCTCCTTGGCCAGCGTGTCTAAGTGCGGGGTAGCGACCTCTTTATTGCCCGTGTAGCCGTGGTCGCACCAGCGCCACTGATCCGAAAAAACAAAAACAACATTCTTCATGCAGGCTTTAGCACAATCCCCTCAATGCGATTTTGCACGATAAATGGCTGGGCCATCAGAAGCCGACGCGCTGTGTGGACAGCTTCGGGTGTTGCCTCCAACCAGAGAACTTTATACCCTAAAACCGCCAGCCGGAGCGCTTCTTCCGCTCCTCGTACTTCAACGAGGGGGGGATTGGCAGGGTCGGTAAGCGGTGGCAACATAAATATCATTATAGCATTTCCCTAAAATGCCCTAAACTCCATCGCAATTCTCTCCGACCATACTCTTGTTAAAGGATGGTGCAGTGACGACTCCCTCCGCTAAAGCAAAGAGCTTCTGAAATTATGTCTAGGACACAATCACAAAAAACATCACGACTTAGCATCGGGCTTCTTGCAGAACGCACGGCGCATCCGCCCACGTTAACCTGCAAAGGCACTGTCCGTGCCCCAAGCGAAGCAACCCGGCGAAGCTTGGTAGCTTCGCGAATATTAGCTTCACACTCACTACAAGACGCGGAGATTTTACCTGGCAAACGATACGTCGCACTCAAATGTAGTTCCTTGCCAGAACCCCTAGGAATCTCCTGTAAAAGTAAGAACCCGGAAAGCAAGGAAACAAGAATTTGAAAAATATTTTTAGAAAAGGATGCCGATTCCCCTGCCAGCTAAAGCAGGCAGTCCCCTCGGGCGTTTCATAATGGCAAATGTCAGAACCTGCCTTGAAGAAGTAATGCAACTCCAGGGAATAACCGGTGCGGTGATGGTGGATCTCAAGAACGGCAAGATGCTGGGAATCGCGGGCGATACCCCGAACCTAGATATTGAAGCCGCTGCCAATACGGACTTAATGAAGGCCAAGTTCCGGGTTCTCTCCTCTTTGGATAGCAAAGAAACCATCGAAGATATTGTGATCACACTAGGTCAGCGCTGCCAACTCCTACGCTGCATTGGTGGGGCACAGGGCTTAATGATCTATTTGAATATGCAGCGACAACAGGCAAGCCTCTCTGAGGCGCGCCAGAAGCTCAGCCAGCTTGAGGCGGAGCTCGTGATTTAAAATGAAATTCTCTCTAACGAACCAAATTGTGCGAAAGGTGTGTGTCACGAATGGCTGATTCGTTGTTCGGAATCATCGGTCTGGGTACCGGAGTCGTATTCGGTGTAGGTGGCCTGATGAGTTTCCTTAAAGGGAAACAGCTGATAACCGATGCGGCGCGGAAGTCCTCCCGGAAATCCTCCCGCGAGAGTGAGAGCGAAGCGAAGCTACACGAGCTGGAGCAACAGTTCGTCACAAGGGAGACAAGCTTCCGTCAGGAGCTTGAGGAAACCACCCGTCGTCTCAAGGAAGCGGACCAGCGCGCGGAGACCCTGACTCAGGATCTCGCCGGTCAAGTTTCCCGAATCGGAACGCTGGAGAGCGGTACCAAAACTCTCCAGGAGCAAAAAACGCTCTGGGAGGCCGAGAAGGCTTCCCTTGCTTTCGCACTAGAGGCCACGCGTAGCCAGCTCAAGGACATGGAAGCCAGAGCAGCGGATGCGGAGGCCCAGCAGCGCCACGCCGAAGAAAAGGCCGACCAGCGACTGAACAAGCTGAGCCAGATGTCGGAAAAAGTGGCGCTTGAGCTAAATCAGACTAAAGAGGCCCTCGCGGCAGCTGAAGCGGGTAAGAGCAGTCTCGCTGTCAGCCCACTCGCGGGCTCCGATACCTTCTTGAACGCTCTGGTCGAATCCTCACACGATGCTGTCTGTGTCATCAATGAGAACGGGAAGATCATCACCTGGAACCGCTCCGCCGAGGCGATCTACGGCTACGGCCAAGCAGAAGCCCAAGGACTCGAAGCGGACTTGCTGGTCGCTCACGATAGCCGAGAGAGCTTCAAGAAGGCAGTGGATCGCCTGGAAGATGCCAATAAGCCACGTACTCTGGATCTCTACGGTATCCGCAAAGACGGCAGCGCGTTCCCCATCGAGGTAGTGCTAGCCAGTTGGAAAGATGATGCCAGCGGCGCGAAGCGCTGCGTGCTCATCACCAGTGATGTCTCCGAGCGCCGCCAAGCCGAAGCGATGCGCCGCGATAAAGAGGCCGCTGAGGAAGCCAACCGTGCCAAGAGCCAGTTCCTAGCCAACATGAGCCACGAGCTACGCACACCACTCAACGCCATTATCGGGTTCTCGGAGATCCTGCACGACCGGACATTCGGTGAGCTCACTCCCAAGCAAGAGCGCTATGTCGGCAATATTCTCTCGTCAGGCCGCCACTTGCTACAGCTCATCAACGATATTCTCGATCTCTCCAAGATCGAAGCGGGTCGTGTTCAGCTCGACTACGCCGCATTCTCGCCCCTCACCGCAGTACGCACCGTGGACAATCTAGTCAAGGCACTGCTCCAGAAGAAAAATATCACCCTAGATATTGCGGGAGGAACGACTCTACCTCCGCTTATCGCGGATCAGGCAAAGTTCAAACAAGTCCTCTACAATCTTATCTCTAACGCCATCAAGTTCACCCCAGAAAACGGAAAAGTGACCGTGACACTGGCAACAGCGGGCAGTGGCAGTCTGCTTCAGGTAGATATCAAAGATACCGGAATCGGGATCAAAAAAGAAGACCAAGATCGCATTTTCCGCGAGTTCGAGCAAGTGGACAACTCCTATTCACGCCAGCAGCAGGGCACGGGTCTTGGCCTGGCACTGGTACGAAAATTTATTGAGATGCACGGAGGTAGGATCTGGGTCAGCTCGGCAGGCGAGGATCAGGGGAGCACGTTTAGCTTCACTGTCCCCTTTGGCCCCGAGGACTCCACCCCTGGCCGTGGCTCCAAGCCAGAGCGGGCGAGCACTGCCCCCAGTGTTCCTAAGCCAATGGCGCTCGTGGTGGACAGCGATGCCGCAGCGGCAGAGTTCCTTACTCATCACCTGCAAGAAGGGGGCTACGATGTGGCCCGTGCCAGCAGCGGGAAAGATGCCCTTGCGCTTGCCCAGGAGCTCAAACCGGCGGTGATCACCCTAGAAGTGGAGCTGACAGGCGAAGATGGCTGGGAGATTCTCAGTCAGCTAAAAGGCGATCCCAACCTCAAGGAGATTCCCGTGGTCGTGGTCTCGGTTACCAAAGAGCGTAGCCGCGCCGTTCAGCTAGGTGCCTCAGAGTTTGTGGTCAAACCCATCGAAGCCGGAGCATTCCTAGGAACTCTCGCCGATGCCCAAAAGAGCCCCGCCGCCACTACTCCCACACGCCGTGGTCGGAGTGAACGTGCGGCTGCATAATCCCTGCCAACCTCTGGCCCGACGAGACGAGACGGAGAAAGATCGTGGCTGAAAAAAAGATACTGGTTGTTGAAGACAACCCAGTGAACATGGAGCTGGTGACGGACCTCCTGGAAGTAGCGGGTTTTACCTTTGAAACCGCTATGAACGCTGAGGAAGGCATTCGGCTCGCAGATGCGGGACTCCCGGACCTGATCCTGATGGACATTCAATTGCCCGGAATGGACGGTTTGGAAGCCACTAGCATCCTGAAACAAAACCCGAAGACAAGACATATTGCGATTGTCGCCCTCACCGCTCATGCGATGAAAGGCGATGAGGAGCGAGCGCTGGCGGTAGGCTGCATCGGCTACATCACCAAGCCCATCAACACCCGTACTTTCCCTCGCTTAGTGCGAGAGTTCGCCGAGTCGCTCAGTGATGCGCCTGCCCTGCTAGTGCTAGAAGAGCCTCCGCTACGGACGGAAGCCACGGAAGCACCGGCACTCTTACTGGCGGCTGAGGACGATGCGCCTCTGTTGCTAGAGGCGGAGCGTGAGGAACTCTTTCTGACATTGCCCGAGGACGATACCCCAGTGGTTCTGGAGCTGGTTGGTGAAGAGAGTGAGTCCCTCTCGCCAATCTTGCTAGACACCGAGGAATCGGTTCTTGCTCCCACTCTGGAGCTGGTACAGGCCCCCATACAGGCGCTTAGTGTGCCCAAGCCGGTAGAGAAGCCAAGTGCATCTCCGCCCGAAAAGCGACGTAAGCGTGGGCTGAGTTTTGCGACGGCAGCCGCCAGCGCGGCGCGGCTACTAGTCGTGGACGACGACGAGATCAATCGTGAGATGCTCTCGGCGATGCTCCGCACTCTGGGCTACGATTCTGAGCTTGTTAGCAGTGGCCCCGAGGCTCTGGAGAAGCTAGACAATAGCTACGACATGATCCTGCTAGACTACATGATGCCCAGTATGGACGGGGTCCAGGTCTGCACACGAATCCGTGAGGAATCACGCTTCAACGATATTCCTATAGTGATGGTCACCGCTCTCTCCGGCAAAGAGGATCGCCTTCGCGCCGTGGAGGCAGGAGCCAACGACTGGATCTGCAAGCCTGTAGATCGCACGGAGCTTCAGGTGCGTATTGCCTCGCTTCTGAAGATGAAGCGGGCACAAGATGACCTCAAGAAGCACCAGCGTAGCCTGGAGGAGACGGTTCGTAGCCGTACCACCGAGCTTCGTGGTGCCATGGAGGAAGTCAAGCAATCCCAGGAGAATGCACGCCGCTCCGCACTCGATGCGATGCAGCGCATGGCCTACACCGCCGAGTTCCGCGAAGGCCCCACAGCCGCCGCACACATCCGCGCCGTGGGTCAGTACAGCACCGTGATCGCCAGAGCAATGGGTCTCGACGAAGATGCGGCGGAGATGTTGCTCTACGCCAGCCAAGTGCACGATATTGGCCTGCTCGCCATTGAGGATAGCATCGTCAATAAAAAAGGCGAGCGCGACGAGTACGAGGAGTCGGTCTACCGACAGCACGCCATCTTGGGTGCTCGCCTGCTCTCGGGATCGCCCTCGGAGCTGCTGCGCTCCGCCGAGCTGATTGCTCTCTCGCACCATGAGCGCTGGGACGGCAAGGGCTACCCGCAGGCACTGGAAGGGGAGGAGATTCCTCTCTACGGACGTATTGTCGCCCTGGCAGATGCCTTCGACCAGTGGACAAGCTACAACCACAAAAAACGCTCCCTCAACAATGAGGAGGCCAAGAAGAAACTCAAGGAAGAATCCGGTAAAACCTTCGATCCCAAGATCGTGGATGCCGCTCTAAAAGCCTTCGATGAGATCGTGGAGTGGCAACGCCGCTTCCGCCGCGCGGAGGAGCCGCCCGATGACCTCCCGGTCAGCGCCATCTCCTACGCCGTTTGAGAGAATAATAAGATCACATACACACCACCCCGCCGGGACTCTCGG
>NZ_JAYUPA010000073.1:0-2370 GCF_043760365.1 Armatimonas sp. | reverse complement strand
TCTACGCCTACGATATCCGGCTCCATGCGGCGCAGGTCTTCACACGCACCATAAAAGAGCACCGGGGGCAGGCGATTGTAGTGGATACCCTGACCATTGATCACCGGGACCAGCCCCTGGATCGCGCGATGCGCGGCGAACTGGCAACGGCACTCGGACGGGTTCTGGGTGGGGTCGAGACAGCCGACGATCTTCTAACGCGCCGCCGTCGTCCGGAGCCGTCGCTAGGAACGGTGAAGAACCTGCGGCTGGAGCTCACGGAGGATAGCCTGACGCTTCTGGATGTCGTGGTGCCCCGTGGCCCCGGCGCGATCCACGCGCTTCTGCGCACGATCACCGCGCAGGGCTGGAACATCCACGCCGCCCGCCTCTCCACCTGGGCCGGACTCATCCGCTGCGCCCTCTACCTCTCCGAGGCCACTCCTGGCACCGGCGGCGATCTCAAGGCGGCATTGACCCCAGCGGTGTGAATGAGGAGCCCGCCTTGTGGGCTCTACTCCGCGAGCAGCTCCTGCCAGGATTCCGCCTCTGGCAAGCGATCCGCCAGCACTTCCAGCCGCGCCAAGTCCGACGCTTCGAGAGCCGCTTCTACCGCACTACCAGGAGCACCCAGACGCTTCGTTCCCCAGCGCAGAATCAGGCTACGCGCCTCCGCAGCACGGCCACGTTCCATGCCCTGCTCAATGCCTTTTTCTTCGCCTAGTTCTATCCACTCATTCGTAAGTGTCATCATTGTATCTAGCTCCTCTCGGGGCAGAAGCCCCACTTCGCGCTGGAGTTCCACCAGCTCGGGTTTCGTCATCTGTAAGTACGTTCGCACAAAGCCCGCGATAAGCTGAGAACGAGCCGGGTCAAGCCGAAGTGTGGCAATCAGCCGCAGGCACTGCACTTTCACCTTCACCCGGTCACGCCTGGCAATCTGCATCTTGGACATCAGCGCCGTCGCCACCGGGTTGGGCGTGCTGACATAGTCGCGCCACTTCAGGCGGTTAAGCTGGATCACGCGGAACTGGAAGCGGCTCACCACAAAGCCCGGAAACGCAATCTCATGCTTGCCCGGCTGAAGTCGCCTTGGCTTATCAAACGAGTAGATCACCACCGGATAGATCGGCAGATCGAACTTCTCGTAGAAGCGAGCGAAGTAGCCAAACATGCGCTTCGGAAAGCCGCTCTGGGGCGTGGACTGGTTCTCCACGATCAGCAGAAAGTACGCCTCTTTGCCCTGGAAGCGAGCCTTGACGATAATATCGGACTCGTAGCGCTTGCCCTGCGTGACATCGGTGAAGACCTCTTTGTCTAGAAACTCAATGCTGTCAGGATCAAGGTAGGCTGCCACGTCGGGCAGAAACCCCTGGACAAACTCGATAAAGAACGTCGTGAGTAGCTCCTTGAAAAGCCTGTCGTGGTCTATCGCTTGCTCGTCCATCTGGTTCGTATTGTATCGCTTTCTGGGGTAGGATACCGTCAGCTCATGTCTCCCTCGCGCTGGCTCTCGCTACTTCTGGCCTGGACACTTCTGCTCCACAGCCTCGCCCCCGCGCTCGCCTCGCCACGCCCCCTCCGTGCCAATACGCCGACTCAGAGCACCGCGCATGCTCTGAGTGAGAACCGCACCCACCATCAGTATCTGGTGGACACGAGCCAGCCGTACGCCGAGGTGATCCAGGAGCGTGCGTGGGCTAGCAATGTGTCGGGCACGCAGGTGGGCATCGCGCAGATCTACCGTTACGACATCGGGCTGGATCGCCTGCACTACTTCAAGTACCAGATGCCCATCAACGGCCCCCCGTCGATGACTCCGGTTCTGAGCGAGTGGCTACTCTTTGATGGCCTTGGCAGCACGCGGATGCTGGTGGGCGACTCTGGCTCTGTGGTGGATGAGTTCGGCTACAACGATGCCTTCGGGATTCCGTATCGGGTGACGACTTCGGGCCGTTCTGTCGCCGGGCCGGGCTTCTTCCTGAATGGTCAACAATGGGACGGGGGTAGTAGCTGGGGTGGTGCGGGTACGATTTGGAGCGGTTCGACTGCCTTCAATAGTGGCGAGGGGCTGTATTTCAACCGTGCCAGGTATTACAAGCCGGGAGTTGGAAGGTTTATAGGCGAAGATCCACAACTAGGTGATGAATATGAGCCAGTAACTTTACATAGATATATATATGCAGGGCATGACTCTGTTAATTATTCAGATCCAAGTGGGGAAAATTTTGATTTAGGTAGCATGCTTACTAGTATGGCTACTTGGGCAACACTAAATCCTGAATTAGCATCTACTGCTATAGTATTTTTAGGATCAATAACGGCTGCTGTTTTTGGACAAAGCGAACTCGCCGATTCAATTGCGAATTCGATTCCTATTGGTGCTTTCGG
>NZ_JAYUPA010000072.1:0-6649 GCF_043760365.1 Armatimonas sp. | reverse complement strand
CCTGATACCGAAAATCGCCGAGTACTTTGTGGGCCTGATCCGGGGCATGCATTGCCAGATACTGCTCCGCCAGAGCCGAACGCTCGAGGCTCTCCTGGTTTGATCCCAAAGAGCTGGCGACGAGGCTGATGGTCGCCTGATCCAGGGCATGCCTTGCTAGAGCGGGCTCGCCGTGATGGTACTGGATCCAGGCGAGGCGACGCCAGAAATACAGTGCAGGTTCATTGACCTGCTCCATCTGCCTCTGTGCCTGTGTGAGTATTAGGGGGAGCTGTGCCGCTTGTGTTTTTGGCAAGGGGGGCAAAGGCAGCGGGGACGGAGCGCTTGCTTGCGTTGAGCAACCGGCAAGAGCGGCGATTCCTGCGATTCCTAGCAAGGGCATCATGATAAGGGAGTGTGGGAAATAGGCTCGCATTGTCAGTAGCTTGGAGGGAGGTGGAGAGCTGCCTGGAGAAACTCCAGAAGCGTTTGATTGTTTACAGGAAACTGTTCCAGGGTCTTAACACCCGCTGCGATATCGCCGCACTTGGCCTGGGTGAGTGCAAGGGCTGCTTCGGCAGCGAGCACAGGCGGTGTTTTACTGTCGAGACGGGCAAAAAGGTATGCCGTCGCTCCTTTCATTTCGGGTGTGACTTGCTTCGTTTTCTCTCGCAAGAGCGGCGCAATGCGTGCAGCAAAAACCGGGTTCCGAGTGCGCACCGCAAAACAGCTCAGGTTATGGAGCTCGTAGTGAGTAAGTCGTCCTCCGACCGAATCCAGGGTGGGAAGCAGGAGCCTGCTGAGCTGGGCATCATCGTTGCGCCGGAGCGCTATACTGCACTGTGTTTGAAGAGAAGGAATGAACCTGCTCAGTGTGGGATCTTCCTCAAAAAGCTCAGAGTGTCCCATCTCCAGAATGGTGCTGGGAATGTCCTGAAATGCCAGGGCAATATTCAGTTGTTTGGCTTCTTTTAGCTGCCAGATTAAGATCCGTATCGCGAGCTTTTTGTCGGGTTGGGAGCGTAGCCAGCCTAAGTCAAGTTGGACGACACTTTTTCCTCGATGGAAAGATTGCGTCAGAGGAAGACAGACAGGAATCTTTTTCTGGGCGATGTTTGCCAGAGACTGTTGCCGACAGACACTATCGGTCTGGTATTGTGCAGCATTGCTTGTGAGCGTCCAGTAGCCTTGCTGAGCGAGCTGGATAGTGAGCTGAGCGAGCTGTTTATCGGTGAGCACCGAGACTTTGTTGAGAGCAGCCATCGGTGCGCTTTGGTTTGTCAGCGTCATGTGGCTAAAGGCATTTTGCAGCGCTGTGTCAAGGCTCGGGTGGGCGAACTTTTTCCGCAAGTGAGGGTTATTATGCAATAAGACAGCCGTGAGGATACGTACCTGATCGTTGGGGGAAAGGTGCTTGAGGCCAGCGAGTGCCTTCTCCTGCTCCCCAAGATAGAAAAGGCACAGAAGCGCTTGTTGGAAAAAATGCTCACGGTTACCTTCGGGGCCACGCTCTAGAGCAAAATCCAGCCTTTTTCGCAGGTAGTCCCGGGTCGGTTTTGTTGCTCCACGGAGCACAAGCCAGCCCACGAACTCGGAATTGAGGAGGGCCGTATTTTGATCCAGGTGCTGACGATCCTCGGCGGAGAGCGTCGGCTCAGGGAAGGGAAGCAGAAGCGCTGGGGATAGCCGGGTTCCAAATAGAAACACGCCGCGATTCGCTTTGAGGAGCTCGCGTGCTTTGTCAAGATCCCCTAGGCGCTCGTAGAGGAGAGCTAGACTGAAGCTATCTGGGGTTTTGCGGGTTTCCAGTGTCTGAATAAGCGCCCGCAAGCGGCTCGTGTCATTGGAGTAAGTGCGGTGTGGGAGCGGCAGGGGGTGCGGCGTGGAGGGACGTGTGCCCGCGAGCTGCGGCGCGGTCTCGGGTTGGCAGCCCGCAAAAGAAAAAGCGAGTAGTAGGGCTGGTAGCAGTTTCCGCAAGCGGGGCATTGTCACGATATACTCCTCGCATGCAGTATAACCGTTTTGTTGCGTTTCTGGCAGCGTTTTGCCTCGCTGCCACCTTGCTTGCTCAAACCCAAACGACGACACTAGCCGGGGTTGCCTACGACCCTACAGCATCGTTGCAGACAAAGCTAACCCAGCGCAAGGATGCTGAGGGCAAGCCGCTCTCGCTCTACAATCTGACGTTTTCGGGCGGCAGCGGGGCGAGTGTTCCGGCGCTGATCTCCGTTCCCGTTGTCGCTGCTGCGGGTAAGCGCCCTGCGGTCATTCTGCTCCACGGTCTGGGCGGTGATAAGAACCAGCTCCAGGCACTGGCGATGCTGCTGAGTGGCAAGGGCTACCTCACGGTGGCAATTGATGTGGCTGGGCATGGTGATCGTCCCAAAGTGAATGATAAGTCCATTGCGGAGCAGGATCTGGCGGGGATGCGGACGGTGGCGGCGCAGACCGTGCAGGATCTCCGGTGCACAGTAGACTATCTCGCCTCGCGCCCCGATGTGGATGTCAAGCGTATTGGCTTTGTAGGGGTCTCGCTGGGCGGCGTACTGGGGGCACGTTTTCTGACCGAGGAGCCGCGTGTGGCTGCGGCTGCGCTCTGGGTGGCGGGCGGCGACTGGGGGACGCTGATCACGACGAGTGCTCATCCTTTTGCCAAGCGCTTCCGTGATAGTGGCGAGAATGATGCCATGAAAATTCGGGCTGCCCTCGCCGACGTTGACCCGGTTCCCACACTTAGCCGCGCCGCGCCACGGCCTCTGCTCTTTCTCACGGGGGCAAGTGATGATGTCGTGCCCAGAGCGTGCAGCGACGCACTCTTTGCCGCTGCGAAAGAGCCCAAGGAGCGAGTGATCTTGCCGGGAGGCCATGTCCCTAATCTTTTTGATATGGCAAGCCGCACGATTACCTTTCTGGAGAAGAATCTCAAAAAATCTGTGCGCTCAGGCACCTAGGCCAGAGTCTATTCCGGTACGGACGAGTGTGCGGGCACGGTGGAGGCGAGACTTGACGGCGGCAACGGTGATCCCGAGGCGCTTCGCCACCGCGCTCGCGGGCAAGTCTTCCAGATCACGCAGCTCGTAGACCTCACGGTAGAGTGGTGGCAACTCGTGCATGACGCGTAGCAAGCAGGCCTTGGTCTCCGTCTCGATCACCAAGGTCTCTGGTGAGGGTGTGTCTGAAACGGGCTCTATTCCCTGCTCACTCAGCTCCGCTAGCCGCCACACCGGAGTGAGCGCCTCGCGGCGCTTCAGGCGACCACAGGTTCGTCGCGCAATAATCGCCAGCCAGCTCTGGAACGTTGCCTCATCGTGGAGCTGGTGCAGTGCGCGGTAGGCACTCAGCAGCGACTCCACGAGCACATCTTCCGCGTCGTCTGGGTTGCCGCACATCCGCACCATCTGTCGGTAGACCGCGTCTTTGTGTCGGGCCATGAGCAGGTCGAAGTCCATCGGATGTATGCTACCCTGTGTTGTAGGCTTTCCAGCCACCAGGCACATCGGCAACATCGGTGCGACCGGTGCGGAGTAGTAGTGAAACGGCGATGGCCGAGCGATAGCCAGAGCCACAGATCACCGCGAGCGGGCCTTGTGGAACTTCCTGAAGCCGCGCGTTGAGCTCCGTAATCGGAATGTGGATCGCGCCCTCGATATGGCCCGCTTCCCACTCGCCGGGTGTTCGCACGTCCAGAACGCTCGGGGCCGCGCCGGCCGCGAGCAGGGCTTTTAGATCGCCAGGTTCTAGTGTTGTGGCTCTGGCAAGCTCACCACCCGCCGCTTTCCAGGCCTCCATGCCACCGCCTAGCCAGCCAAGGAGGTTCTCGTAGCCCACGCGGATCAGGCGAGTCATGGCCTCGGTCTCACGCCCCGGCTCCGTGACCACGATCACGGGTGCGGTTGGTGGCAAGACAGCCCCGACATAGGGAGCAAAGTTACCATCGAGCTGCACTTCGATGGCTCCCGGAATGTGCCCCGCCTTAAAAGCACCCGTCGCGCGGGTGTCCAGCACCAGCACACCGTCCTCACTGCGCTCCTCGACTTCACCCGGCGTGAGTGCCCGCGCCGGGCGCAGAATGTCTTCGACACTGGCTCCGCCCTCTTTGTTTTTGGCGGCATCGTGGAAGAAGTAGGGGGGAGGTGCCCCCAATCCCTCGATGGAGTAGGCGATAAAGCCCGCTTCGTCGCCGCTCATCGCAAGGCGTAGCGGCAGATTCACCGCCTTTTGTACCGCGAGTGTGCTCACCCGATCATCGGAGAGATTCTTGCCGCACGACGACCCCGCGCCGTGGGCAGGCCAGATCTCAACGGCATCGTCGAGGGGCAGGATCTTCTCCCGCAGCGACGTGTAGAGCATCTGGGCCATCTGCTCGCTCGTCAGGCCCTTGGCACCGACCAGATCGGGCCGTCCCACATCCCCCAGAAAGAGTGTGTCCCCCGTAAAGAGCCGCGTGGGGTGTTCGAGTGCTGCCGCAAAAATTGTGATGCCCTCGGGTGTATGCCCTGGCGTCGCCAGAAATGTGAGTGTCAGATCACCGAGGGTGAGCGTCTCACCACCTGAGATCTGCTGATGCGAAAAGCTCGCGCCAGAGTTTGTGCCTAAAAGAATCGTCGCACCCGTGCGTTTAGCGAGCTCGACATGGCCGCTCACGAAGTCGGCGTGGAGGTGGGTCTCGATAACATACTTGATGCTCAGACCCGCGTTTTTCGCGTCCTCAATGTATTCTTCCACATCTCGGCGCGGGTCAATCACGGCAGCCTCGCCATTTGTGCCCCCCATCAGATATGAGGCGTGCGCTAGGCAGCCCAAGTAGTAGGGTTGAAAGAACATTTTCGTTAGCTCCGTGCCCTATTCCAGGGCATTTTCTCCAGCAGAATCGCCATCCCGCAGAAACCCGTGGTTCCTGCTACAAAGAGGCCCGCTCCCGCAAACATCGCTAAGACAATCCAACCCGGATGCACCAAGAGCGAGAGTAAAGTACCCGTGAGAATCATACCACCTGCGCCGATCTGCACTTGGCGCATGAGCGGCAAACGGGTTGAGGCTGTTTTCACCACAGGGAGCTCCGCATCTATCCAGGCTTTCGTTCCCCCCTCCAAGACAACAAGGCCATCATGGTGTGCCTTGAGCAGCTCGCAAGTCATTCCGGCGCGGCGACCGCTCTGGCAGATCAGCACAACAGGATCATGGCGCTGGAGATCATCAATGCGCGCCTCGGCCTGCTCCATCGGGAGGTTCATTGCGCCAGGAATATGCCCCTCGGCGTACTCCTGAGGAGAGCGCACATCAATGAGCTGGAAGCGTTCACCGTGCGTTAGGCGAGCATTAAGGTCGGAGGGGGACAGGATGGCTGTACTCATAAAAAATAACTCTTTCATTGCGGGTTCACTAAGACAGAGACGGGGTTTGGAAAAAAGGATTCAGCAGTTTAGAACTTTTTTAGCGGTGTTGAAAAATTTCGTGGGCTACCATATATGTACCCATTAGGAGCAGAAAGATTCCAAATGTGGGGCGGAGTTTCTCGCCCGGAATGCGCTTGGAGAGCAGTACCCCGATTCCCATGCCCACAGCCGCCAGTGTGGTAAGCGTAATGAGAAATCCCCAGCTTGCCTCACCGCGAACTTTAGTATCGGAGAAGAAGCCAAAGAGGGAGTTGGCAGCAATAATGGCCAGCGACGTTCCCACGGCGCGTTTGATCGGGAGCTTTGCCGCAAGCGTGAGCGCGGGGACGATGAGAAAACCGCCACCGGCACCAACGAGCCCCGTCACGACGCCGACTACCAGTGCAGGGAGAGTCAGCAGCCCCGCTTTTGCCTCCTGCGATGCTTCTTTTCGCTTCCGGAGCATCGAGACCGCCGTGGCGAGCATGAGGGCTGCGAAAAACACTAATAGCGCTGTGTCGCGAGAGAGCATTCCCAGCTTCTCAGGAAGGGCCGGGAGCAGGAAGTGGCGCGTCAGCCAGACGGTTAGAAACGCGGGAAGGGCAAAGCGTAGCGCCGCCGAAGTGTCCACCAGTCCGCGTCGCGCCATGAGAAACGCCCCCAGCGCCGCCGTCACCCCGACAATAAAGAGTGAGTCACTGGTTGCTTTTGACGCCGACTCGCCAAAGAGATAGACGAGAACCGGCACCGTAAGGATCGAGCCCCCGCCGCCCATCAACCCCAGCGTGATGCCAATAATAACTGCCGCCGCGTATCCTAAGATTTCCATCGCTTCTGCAACTGCAGAGGCTACGAAGGCGGGAAAGGATTCAAAGGCATTTTCCGCAATCAGCGTCTATCTCGGAGTTTATCGGCATGAATCGTGACGAATTTTGGCAGATTATTGAGACGACACGTCTCACCGCTAAGAACAATATTGACGCCCAATCCAAGCAGATCAAGGCGCACTTAAAAAAGCTCCCCGACGACGAGCTTATCACCTTTCACACGCACTTCGATGCGCTCTACGCCCCAACCTACCGGATGGATCTCTGGGGCGCGGCCTATATCCTCAACGGAGGCTGCTCCGACGACTGCTTCGACTACTTTCGCGCCTGGTTGATCGGGCGGGGGCGAGCCGTCTACGAAGCCGCTCTCGTGAGTCCCGACTCCCTTGTCGAGATCGCCGAAGAGGAGGACTGCGAGCAAGAAGAGCTGCTCTCCATCGCTATGGAAGTCTGGCGAAAGCGCCACAA
>NZ_JAYUPA010000071.1:0-2373 GCF_043760365.1 Armatimonas sp. | reverse complement strand
CTGGGCTTTGATACTCGCCTCTTCCCTGTCGAAGTTTGCCAGCTTGCGCAGGTACCACTCGGCATGCTCGCGTGTCTGGATCGTGAATTGTTCCAGCTTCCTCTCAGGGAAACCGTAGGGGGCTTCTGCGATCTGGCCGTCCGTTCCGGGCGCGGCAGGGGTGAAAAAATCGTCTGTGTTTTGGGTCTCGGTCATGGTCGCTGTGTTCATGGTTAGGGTTCCTCTCGGGGTCAGTGGGGGAGTTTCTAGGCTCCCCCGTGGGTGTCAATACTGCGGGTTGTCTCCGTCTGCCTCGTTCTGCTCACGGAGGCATTCGCGGCAAATCTCGCTCGTTTCGCTCTCGGTGCCCTGGCTGGCCTCGCAGTAGAACGGGTGTTCAAACTCGGCATTGGGGAACCATCGCTCGCAGGAGCTGCAAAACTTGTTCTCGTTGCGATGCGTGGCACACTTGGGGCAGAACCCTTCCTGGGTGTCCCCCTGGCCGCGTGTCCAGTCGATCACGCCGCAAGAGGGGCATCGAACTTCCCCGAATCCTGAGAAGCTGAGGCCGTAGGAATCGCTCGTCATGTGCTCGCCGATGGTGTTTAGGTGGTAGTCCTGAGCATTGCCAGCAAGAGTGGCGCGAATCGCTTCGGCGGCGTTCTCTAGGTTCATCGCCATGGTTTCAAGGGTGGCGGTGGCTCGTTGGGTCTGGGTGAAGTGGTTGGGGAAAATCATGGTCTTGGTGTCCTTTGGGTGAAGTTGGGGGAGGCTGTACCTCCCCCCTGGTCTTGGTCTAGCTTCCGAAGCTCGCGGCGGTGTCTGCCAGCATTTCGGCGCTGAAGCCTACGGCATGCTCTCTTGAGGTCTCTAGCATGAACTCTCGGGCTTCCTCGCGCTCGTAGAGGTCGGCTACCATCGCTTCCTCTGAGGCTTCCTCTTGCTTGCGAGCTACGATGAATTGGTGCAGGCAGATCGCGTTCTTCTCGGCATACTTGCAGGTGCAAGCCACTGGGTGAAACTGCGCGTCAAGCCGGACGGTGTATCGCCGGGTCTCGTCTTCCTTGTGGTCAATGAACACGGTGTCTGCGAGAACTCCGTCAATGGAGAAAAGCACGTTGTACTGAGCGTACTTGGTGCGAGCGTTGCGCTCGGCGGTGAACACTGCGTGAGCAGTAAGGCGGGGGTCAATTGCTTGCATGAACATGGTCTTGAATCCTTCTTGTAGCGTATCAGCTAACTAGTACAGTGTATCAGGTAGTGTATACACTGTCAAGTAAAAAGGGGTGTCTTGTTGAAAAAATATATCTATTTCCTGGTACAGTGTGTTTGTTTGTAGTACACTCGTTGTGGAGGTGAAACCTTGATACAAAGTCGCTTGCCAGAGCTTAAGCTGGCGAAGGAAAGAGAACTGGGGCGCAAGCTGCCCTATCGCACGCTCGCGGAAGAAACCGGGCTTGCCATTGGCACGCTTCAGCGTCTCATGGAGACATCCGGGGAAATCGAGCGGATAGATGGCAATACGCTCTCTCGTCTGTGTGATTACTTCGGGGTCAGCCTGGGGGAGCTGCTCGTCTATGTTCCTGGGCAGGAGCCTGAACTGGTCGCCAGCTCGTGAAACAGCGTCGCCACTATGTGAATTCAAAAGGCATATTGATCGGCTTGAGCGGCGAACAACTTAATGCGCTTTGCGAGGCTGGCATGCGGGGGCAATGGGAAGAGCACAAGCTGCTCCTTGTCGCTGAAGCAATTCAGCATAAGCGAACGGCCAGAGCTGGCGTTTCTCACTTGGTGGGTGAGGGTGCTACTCGTTCTGGTGTGCCTGAGTTTGTCTATTTAGTCCAGGCCGATAATGGCCTCGTCAAGATCGGTAGGACTCGCAACATTAAAAACCGTCTTTCTGAGCTTCGCGTGGGATCCCCCTGCGAGCTAGAACTACTGGTAATGGTCAAGGCTCTTGATTGCGTGTTACTGGAGCAACGATTGCATAGGCGATTTGCAAAAACGAGGGTGCGGGGGGAATGGTTCAGGCTCTCGATGGAGGACATTGAGTATGTCCGCAGGCTCACCAGCTCGTGAGCGTGACGGGTCGCCACCAGGCGGGAGCCGATGCTCTTGCGCAGCTCGTCCGGGTGCGCAGCACAGAGGGAGGGGCGCTGCCAGCTCGTCGCCGACTTACCGGTGCTGGATGCCCTGACCGTAGCGCACGAAGTGCGGGGGCGCTCGCTCGGCGGCGGCGTGGCAGTATGCTCTGCGAGCAGTCCCCAATGTCACGTAGCGGAGCTGGGGCGCAGGTGGCAGGAGTCTGCAAGCCAGAGGCCGACGCAACCTCTCAAGGGAACTCGGTTTCCCCTGGTGAGCGGAGCGAGCGAGCGAGAGCGAGAAGGGGCAGAG
>NZ_JAYUPA010000070.1:0-6651 GCF_043760365.1 Armatimonas sp. | reverse complement strand
TATCTGCCATCGTCTTTCCTTTACGAGATCAGGTACATCAGCGGGAACAGGAAGATCCACACGATGTCAACAAAGTGCCAGTACAGCCCTATCATCTCTAGGGGCATGTAGTCATCCACACAAGGGTGCTTCTTCCAGTAGAAGAGTATTAGCAGCCCCATCATCACAATTCCCAACGAGACGTGGATTCCGTGGAGCCCGGTCATGGAGAAGTAGATGCTCATAAACAGACGCGCATGATTAGACTCAGACTGGTAGCGCGTGTAGGCCGCATCAGGCACCGAGAAGGCAATCGTATCGCCTGGTACAGCCGTCAGTCGTTGATCAATCCCCGAGGCGAGCTTCCTGGTCTGTGTTGCAGGAATTCCCAAACCCTCCTCCGAGAGTTTCGCTCCGGCTTTCTCCGCATCTTTCATCGCCGTCCAAGCACGATTGGCACGAGGATTGTCGTGCCCCCCTTCGTGACCTGCAGCGTGCTCTGTTTTGAGGATATAGAGCGCCCGGGCGTAGTTGAAGTTCCGGTCGGGATAGAGCCCCTCATGGAGCTTGTTGGTGTACTCAAAGTACTTGACGACCATAAAGATCAGCGCACAACCAACGACCGTTGTCAGCCAGAGGATCGTCTTGATCCGCTGCCCGATCTGGGCATTGTAGACTGCTAGCACCATAAAGAGTGAGCTAGTCAGTAGCACCGTGGTATTGATCGTCCCCAGCCACGGAAAACCATTGTGCATCCCGAGCCAGTTGTACTGGAGTAGAAACTGATGGGCTTCCAAGTAGGTATCGAAATACATGACTCGGTAGAGCGAGTAGGCCAGAAACAGTCCTCCGAAGAACATGATCTCTGTTACCAGAAACGACCACATGCCCACCAGGTAGCTCTCATTTTGCTGGTCAATGTTCTCGTACTGCATCGAGACGCGTTGACCAGCGCCGTGGGTGTGCTCGCCACCCGCGTTGGGCTCTAGAGCGTGCAGACTCATACGTGCGTTTCCTCTCGAACGGGAGCGATCTTCTCGCTATCGTGATCGTGGGCATGATCCAGGACATCGTGGGCAGGATGCTCACCGTAGTACTCGTACGCTTCCCAGGTCACGATAGGAATCTCCAGGAAGTTATGCGTGACAGGCGGGGAAGGGATAGTCCACTCCAGCCCGACAGCTCCCCAAGGATTCGCCAGCGCTTTGGGACCTTTGAACCAGGACCACGTCAAGTAGCAGATGGGCATCATGAAACCGATCCCCAGAACGGTGGAGCCTGCTGTTGACGCAATGTGCCAGATCTGATATTCAGGTGCATAGAAGTGGTAGCGGCGTGGCATTCCCAGATATCCCACAATAAACTGCGGGAAGAAAGTCATGTTAAAGCCAACAAACTGAATAATGGCACTTAGTTTGGCAGGGAACTCGGGATAGAGCCGCCCTGTCATCTTGGGCCACCAGTAGTGCAGCCCCGCCATGAAACCAAGAAGTGCACCTCCCACCATGACATAGTGGAAGTGCGCCACCACAAAATAGGTTGCGGTCAGGTGAACGTCCATTGCCAGGGCTGCCAAAAACATTCCGGTAAGCCCGCCGACAACGAAGAGGCCAATGAACCCAATGGCAAACAGCATGTGACTAGAGAGTTCAACACTTCCCTTGAAGATTGTCGCAATCCAGTTAAACACTTTCACAGCAGAGGGTACTGCCACCAGAAACGAGATGATCGAGAAGATCATACTGGAGTACATAGACTGAGCCGTTGCAAACATGTGGTGACCCCACACGACAAAACCAAAGGCAGCAATCGCCAGCGATGACATCGCGACAAACTCATAACCAAAGATGCGCTTCTTGCAGTTAGCAGCAATAATCTCATTGATGATTCCTAGTGCGGGAAGCATCATGATATAGACAGCAGGGTGCGAGTAGAACCAGAACATGTGCTGAAAGAGAACCGGATCGCCTCCCAGCTCCGGCGAGAAGAGCCCGAACCCCAGCGTACGCTCTACAAGAACCATGAGAAGGGTCACCGCCACAACGGGCGTCCCCAACATAATAATAACCGAGGTCGCGTAGATCGCCCAGACAAACAGCGGCAGACGAAACCAGGTCATCCCTGGAGCACGCATCTTATGCACCGTGACGATAAAGTTCAGCCCGGTAAAGATAGACGAAAACCCCGCGAAAAAGACCCCCATCAGACACAGCGCCACGTTGCCATTCGCGTAGATACTAGAGTAGGGCGTGTAAAACGTCCACCCCGTATCCACACCTCCCGAGAACAGCGAGATCAAGATCATCGTGCCCCCCGTCATGTAGACGTACCACGACAGTAGGTTTAGGCGTGGGAAGGCAAGATCGCGCGCACCAATCATTAGTGGCAGCGCGAAGTTAGCGAGAATCGCGGGCACTGCCGGAACCAGGAAGAGGAACACCATGATGATCCCGTGCGCAGAGAACACCCGATTGTATGCCTCACTAGAGAGAATCTGCCCCTTGGGAGCGGTCAACTCGAAGCGTACTAGTCCCGCTGCCAGCCCACCTAGCAGAAAGAAGGCCGAGACAGAGAAGAGATAAAGAAGCGCAATGCGCTTGTGGTCTACCGTCAGCAACCAGGATTTGATGGAGTGATCCGTGTTGATGTAGTTCTCATTATCAACTCCATACGGACTCTCTGCATGTGCAGCACGAGCATGACCATGGGATGCTGTCGGGGTATCGTGGCTATCCAGAGTGCTTACGCTCATCTGTATTGTTCTCCTCCGTACATGTAGCGGAACTGCTGGTTGTCCGTATCCGCGGGGATAGACTCCTGCGCGGGAGCCCCCGCTTGCGGCTCTTCCTTCGTTCCCATTATCTTAATATAGGCATTGACAGCCAAAACGTCGCCTTCAGAGAGAACTCCTTTGTACGATGGCATCCCCTGCGGCCAACCTGCGAGAGCAAACTCATCCGGGTAGAGAATGGCATTACGCAGATAGGCATCGTCGGCGGTCACTACCTTGCCATTAACAAGCTGGCGACTCTTCCCAAAGATTCCCATTAGAGAAGGACCGCGCTTGGTAGCATCTGAGCCTGATCCTCCGTGACAGCCCAGACACTGGTACTTCTCGTAGAGCCCCTTGCCCTGCTGCGCCAGTGACAGACCGCCACGTTTAGACTCGATCCCACCAGGGCTGACAGCGCGTGTCCCTCCACTGGAGGCCCACTTGTCGTAATCAGCACGGCTCATCACATAGACCCAGCCCCCCATCTCGGAGTGCTGCGTGCCGCAGTACATGTTGCAGTAGATATGGTACTTTCCAACTTTGGTGGGCTTCACCCACATCTGAGTGTACTCGCCAGGCTGTACTTGCCGCTGCATCCGAAACTCGGGCACATAAAAGGCATGGATGACATCCTGCGAGATCATGGTGAACTTCACCGGCTCGTCCACGGGAATATGGAGTTCGTTGTTCTCCCGGATTCCATTCGCATGCTGCATGTGCCACATCCACTGCTTGCCAACTACAAAGATCTCTTTGGCGTTCTTTGGTGGCTGGTAGACCTCGCCAAAGAGCTTGGCTGCCCAGACAAAGATCCCTAGGCCCAGCACAAGCGCAGGCAAAGACCAAGCGATCTCAAGCCCCGTGTGGTGATCCACAGGATTCGAACGATCGACATTGTTTCCTCGTTGGTAACGTGCTACCAAGAAGATCAGCAGCCCCATCACCAGAACGGTAAAAATCACCGTAATAGCGACAAGCACAAAATAGAGCACATCCACATTGTTTGCGAACTCCGATGCTGCCGGAGGACGCATAGGCATTTCACCCATCGGTAATCAAGCCTCTCTGTTGGACGCCTTTGTTGCGGCGTCTCCACCCGAAGTTCGGGTCAACTGTTGCTCCCGGGCATCTCGCCGGAAGTTGATAATCATAAACGATCCCAGTGCTAAAACGGTCAAAGTTCCCAGAACCTGGACAATCCGAAATGCTGCCAGACCGTACGTATTTCGCTGTGGGTCGTAGAAATAGCAAAAGAGAAGGATCTTTTCTGAGACATTTCCGATATGTCCTTTTCCCGCTTCCGTAAGCGAGAGGCGAACATCTTTTGCTAAATAACTCACACCGAAGTGGTAACGCGAAATCTTGCCCTGGGGCGTCGCCACAAATGTCGCACTCGCGTGGGCATACTGATCCGTCTTGGCATCGTAGACATATTTATAGCCTAGTGCATCTGCCACAGCCCGGATATTTTTCTCATCGCCCGTTAGGAAATGAAAAGACTTCTCCGCACCCGCAAGGCCCAGTTTACTAATGTACTCTTGTTTCTTGGCGGATGCGATCTTTGGAGTCTCCCGAGGATTGATAGAAATGACAACGATCTCAAAATCGCGCCCGATCTGGTACCCCAGTCCCGGCTCATGCATCACGGAGATCATGCCATCCACCATCATTGGGCAGGTTCCCGTGCACTTGAAGAACGGTAGCACTAACCAGACCGGCTTCTTGCCAAAGAATTCTTTTAGTGCAACAGTTCGTCCCAGTTCATCGCGGAACGTAGCCGTCAGCGGAAGCGCTTTATCTAGGTTCTGGTCAATCGCGACATCACGCGCGGCATTGATGCCCGTGTCAAAACGTGGCTGTGAGCCAGACTGTGCCTGCTGCGACTGTCCTTGCGCAAATGCAGACGGTACCAGCATTACCGACGCCGCTAGCAGGGCCAGCAAATTGCGTCGTAGCATCAGTGTTCGCCTCCGACGTGCTTCGTGGCTCCCGTATAGTCCCCACTTCCAGGAAAGGAATGCCCTTCCTTTTTCGGGGTCTCGCCGGTTATGCCCCCGATCCCTCGCGCTGCTAGCGTTTCCTTTGCCTTCGCTAAACCCTCATGCGCCCCCTCTTCGGAAGCCTTGAAAATTTCCATGTCGAGCTTCGGATCCGCCTGTACCTGAGGGTACGGAGGAGTGCGTGGCACCGTGACGAACGCAGGGACATCACGCTCTAACTTCTTCCAATCCGGCGTGAAGAGCGGATAGAAAACAAACTGGATCAGAATAATCGAGACAACGACAAACATTGTAAAGATAGACATCCATCTGACAATGACAGATAGGTTTACATCCCGGTGGTCGTAGCCCAGCTCAGGAATTGTGCCCTCGTTAATTTCGTTTGAGCCATGCATGGTTAATGCGCCTCCAGAGCGAGTTTAGTGTCCTGAAGCCGAGTGTCGTGTAGCGGCAAGAGCTCATTCTGTTTCAAGTTTCGAACAAAGAGTATCAACCAGATACCGCCGACGAAGAGCAACGCGGCAAGATCAATCCAGATTGTCGAGAGAACCACTGAGGGGCCCTTGAAGAAGGGCACCACTTGCCACCAGACATCCACGATGCGGAAACAGAAGATCCAGCCAGCAACCCAAATCAGAAGCTCGGGAGTGCGTTTGGCCTTACCGGAGAGCAGTGCGAGAAAGGGGCCAAAAAACTGGAACACGACAATCGCCAGCCCAACAAAGACCAGAGGGCCTTCGAAACGCTGGACAAAGAAGACGATCTCCTCAGGCAGGTTTCCCGACCAGATGATTAGGAACTGCGAGAGCGTAAAGTACCCAAAGATCATCGTGAAGCCTAGCATCATATTGCCCAGGTCTTTGGTTAGTGCTGGATTCACCGCAGCAGCGTAGGGGCGCTTGGTACGCATCAGAAGGGTTAGAAACGTCCCGAAGGCAATCGCCATGAGAATCCCAGTTGCCATGTGCCAAGCCCCATAGAGCGTGGAGAAGAACATCGGGTTCAATGACATGAGCCAGTCCGTGAAGGCGAACGTCAATAAGATCACATGCAGAACGCCCATCGGGGGAGCGAAGCTACGGCGTGCTTCGGCCAGGCTCTCGTCCCGACTTGCATCTTGTGCCTTAGAGGAGGCATTGAGTCGGCTTAATGTCCAGATCCAAAAGGTAAAGTAGACAATGGCGCGAATGAGCCACGCGGTCGGGTTCAACCACTGCTGTTTCTGAATGGGTAGCTTCTCTAGGAACGCGGGATCCGCCCAGGGGAAGTAGGACTTGTTCACCACAGTCGCAATTGCGATGGGAATAAAGAACGCCGCCATAAGCCACATGTTCTTGTTGCCCGCCTCCATTACCTTCAGGATGGAGAGACTCCACTGTGACCGAATCGTGTGGTGCAAGTAGGTCATGGTCGCACAGCCCAGAGTCAGCGTCAGCCAGAAGATAAATCCGAAGTGGTAGGCTCCCGCAAAAACCTTGTGCCCCGCACTCTGATCCGAGAAGTAGCCTGCCGCGAGAGCCGCTCCTCCCAGTATAAACATTCCCGTCGCGATATTTCCTAGCTTTGTCAGCGTGGGAAGCGCCGAGGGGGCTTCGGTTGTTTGGTGTTCGCTCATTAGTGTGCGCCTCCTGGCTCGCTAGTCTCGGTGGCTGGTATCGTGGGTGCGGGTGTTGGATTGCCAATCGGTGTTGCGCCCGAAGCCGTCTCAGCGAGCTGGAGCGCACGAACATACGCCACAACCGCCCAGCGGTCGTTGTAGTCCTGAATGCGCGACGCGTAGCCGTACATCGCGCCTTTACCGTGCGTCAGCACATCGTAGATATGTCCATCCTCCACTTTTAACAGGCGCGGCTGGTGGAGAGTCGAGGGAAGCTTCTGCCAGAACCCAAGACCGCGCTG
>NZ_JAYUPA010000069.1:0-2375 GCF_043760365.1 Armatimonas sp. | reverse complement strand
GACACGACCGGTCCGCAGGAGATCGAGGGAACCGGCAGCTACCCCGACACCGGAATCTGGGACGCGGCGACGACCTATCACTTTGTGTGCAAGTACGCTGGCGGTGTCGAGATGCATGTCGCTAACGGGGGCAACGCTGGCATTCGTGGGGGCACCAAGTGGATTGGGGAGAACGGCAACTGGGTCTGGGTAGACCGGGGCGGTTTAGACGCGAACCCCAAGAGCTTGCTCAGTGAGATTATCGGCCCCGATGAGAACCAGCTCCTCCGTAGCCCAGGGCACCATCGCAACTTCCTAGACTGTGTGAAATCGCGCAAGCAAACCCTCACGCCCGCCGAGACCGCGCACCGCTCCGCCTCCATCGGGCACCTCGGGCAGATCGCGATGAAAGTCGGGCGCAAGCTGAAATGGAACCCTATCACTGAGCAGTTTCTCGACGATCCCCTGGCCACACGCCTTCTCTCAACCCCGATGCGCGCACCCTGGCACGTGTAAGAAAGTATTAGAATCATGCAAATATTTCAGAGAGTCTTCCCCGTGCTGGCTCTCGCGCTCACACTTGCGCCTGCCTTTGCTCAGGATCCCCTTCAAGAGCTTCGGCAGTACGACTATCAGAACCGCAAGCCGCTGGATGCCATTTCCAAGCAGATAGTCGCGGCAGGCAAAGACAGCACAAAACTTGCCGCTCTGGAGACGGGGTTGGTGTTGGTGCTCCAGGATCCTCAGTCAACGCTGGGCGCTAGACTGGAAGCCTGTACGTTTCTGAGTCGCATCGGAACTGTCCGCTCCGTGCCCGCGCTCGCCAAGCTGCTCGCCGATCCCGCGAGCGCCAATATCGCCCGGCTGGCGCTGGAGCGCAATACGGATCCGGCAGCTGGCGTGGCGCTTCAAGCGGCGCTTGGCTCCGTGACGGGAACCGCGCTGGTGGGGACGATCAACTCGCTGGGGAATCGTGGCGAGGTGTCGGCGGTTGCCAAGCTAAAGGCATTGACTGCCAGTACCGATCCACTGGTCGCGGAGGCTGCGGTGACGGCGCTTGGGAAAATTGCGACCCCGGCATCCGTGGCGGCGCTGCGTCTGGTGAAGAATACGGTTCTGCCCACTGCTCCCGCACTTCTCAGTATTGCGGGCAAGCTTGCCGTAGCGGGGAAGCGCAGTGATGCTCTAGGAATCTACGAGAGCCTACTGCGCGGCAACCAGCCTGAGGTGATTCGGGCGGGAGCGCTGACGGGGCTGGTCGCACTGAACGCACCGCGTCTTGGTGCGCTGGCCCTGGCGCTCGCTCGCACCGCGCCCGAGCCGATGCTGCAACGCGTGGCCGGGCGGGTACTCGGCATGCTTGCGGAGCCCGAACGGGTGAAAGCGGCGGTCACTGCTTTTCCCACGCTTCCGGCACCAGCCCAGATCGCACTGCTGGCGGCGTGGTCGGATCGGAAAGAGACGGCGGCTGCGGACGTCACCCTAGGGGCGCTGAAGAGCGGCGATGCTGAGGTGCGTGTGGCAGCGATCCAGACCGCGGTGCGTGTGGCTGGGGTCGCGGCAGTTATGCCTCTTGCCGTGCTGGCGCAGGAGGGAGAGCACGCCAGTCTTGCACGTAATGCACTGGCTCGAATGGGAGGCGCTGGCGTGGAAGATGCCCTCCTGCGGCTGGCGAGCAGGGGGCCTGGAAAGATTCCCCCCGCCATGATTGCCGTCCTTGGGGAGCGACCCACCGTGCGCTCGACCACCCAGCTCGTGACAATCGCGGGAGGGCAGGAGCAGGAGACCCGGGTTGCGGTTGCGGCGCTCAAGGTTTTGGAGAAGACCGCAACTCCCGCGCAGACGGGCGCACTGGTTAGCCTCTTGGTAGGCACCAGCAATGATATGGTGCGGGATGCGGCGCAGACAGCGCTTGTGGCGATTGCGCTGCGCACTGGGGATCGGGAGCGGGCTGCCCAGCCGCTTCTCATGGCGATGGGGAGTGCCTCGGTTGCTGGGAAGGCGGCGCTTCTAGGAGCCCTGGCGGAGCTTGGGGGCGAGAGTGCTCTTGCGGCGCTAACACAGGCTGCTACCTCGGGCGACGAGGAACTGAAGAACGCCGCCCTCAGTGGGCTGGCCAATACGTGGGGCGACTTGCTTGCCCTGCCAACATTGCTCAAGATCGGCAAGAGCAGCACCGTGAAATCTGACCGTGTGCTCGCCCAGCGAGGCAGTTTGCGTCTGCTTGCGGCAGATGACAGGCTGCCTGCGCAACAGAAACTATCCCAGCTCAGCGAACTATTTGCCCTCGCGGAGCGTCCAGAAGAGCAGCGCCAGGCACTGAGTGTCTTGCGCGAGGTGCGCTTGCCCGGAGCGGTGGCTCTGGCGACAAAGGCACTGGACAACCCGGAGCTGGT
>NZ_JAYUPA010000068.1:0-2381 GCF_043760365.1 Armatimonas sp. | reverse complement strand
CCGCCTGATCTTTACACGATGCCAGGGAAAACAGCGAGACCAGTGCGGTCAGCGCGAGGCCCTGGCGAAGAAACAGGGATCGTTTCATAGTAAAACCTCCAAGGAGACTCCCTGCTTTAGCAGGGAGAGGAATTGGGAACCGTATAGAAGTTCCCGCGATTGATTCTTCAATTTATTTTTGCCAAGTCTTTCCGGGTTGTTCAAATCCTACTGAGTATCGTCATGGCTCTAACGCCAGGTATGAAGGCACGAAACCTACTATGAGGCTGTCACGGTTTATTTACCTTTAAAAGTGAATGTCCGAGGTTGAGTCAACACAGCGTTTTGGCTCGTAAAACATTCAGACGGCATCAGGATTTTCTTTCTGGTGTGGTCGGATTCAGTATTGACCTGCGCGGCTAGGTGCGGGGTACGGAGGCCCGGCCTCCTAGCCCTTGCGCACCGTATGGCTTGCAGGGTTTATCCTGAATGACGACACGGGGCAATGTAACTTGCCCTATGGACGGGGAGACGGTTTCGGCCTCTCTACTGTCAAAGCTCCCTGCTTTAGCGGGGGGATAAGTTACTCTTTGGGTAGTCCTCCGCCGCCAGTATAGCATATGTGGTAGCTACTGACTTACGATGTGTTTCTCTATTGCGGCGAGTGTCTCCGGATGCCCCGTCTCTTTGGCGAGTGTATCCAGTGCCTGAAATGCCTCAGCATAGCGCACAAAGATATGGCGCTGAAGGGGATCGCGCTCACCCCAGCCCGTGAGCAGGCCACGCGTGGTGAAACTTGTCCAGAGGGGAAGATTGGCGGCGAGTAGCGCCTCGGAATCGGGGCGGGTTCCGGGCAGATAGAGCCGCTCGGTGACTCCCCAGGGAGCGCGTTCAAACTCTGCTGCCACCCCAGTGAGGCTGGTATTCAGTAGCTTGCGGCGTGCGAAGCGGGTATCGCGCACTAAAAGTACAGCGCGGCCTTCGGCGAGAGCTTGGCTAAAAAACGCTCTCTGGAAGCGGCCGTCGGCGAACTGTGTGGTGGAAAGGCTTGTGCCCGGGAGAACACTATCGAGCGCGGGGTACTGTGCAAGCAGGTGGCGGTAGTACCAGGCATCATAGAGCAAGGCACTGCCTAGGGCGTTCCAGTCGGCCACCACCACATCCGGGCGCTGGTGCTTCACCCACTTCTGGTACCAGAGCGTGAGAGTGATATTGGAGTCGGTGATTATCAGCGCATTTTGTGGAGCGGAGCGTAGAATATTCTCAGAAAAATCCGCCTCGATAAAATTCCCGCTCTTGTCAGCGTCTTTCCAGTGCGTTCCAAGTCCAATCAAGGGCACGCCAATGGCGGCGAGTGTAGCGATTCTGGGCTTGAGAGCCACACGCTGTGCAAGAGACAGTGCCCCTGCGGCGATCCAAACCGCGATCATCATAAATGATGGCAAATAATAGACATAGATATCTAAAATGTGGTAGTTCACCACATAAACCAGGCTGCAAAGAGCGATCCAAATAGTTAGTAAGAGTAGGCTCCGCTGAGTCTTCCAGAGCGCCGCGATTCCCGCCGGAGCCAGCCAGAGCGTCCATGGCCCGAACTCCGCCACTAGGGCTTTTGTGTAGCGGATTGCATTCTCTCCAACCACACCCAGTGGCTGAGCGAACATGAACTGCCGGTAAAGATCGCCCGAGAGGTGCTTGTAGAACAGCTCGGGTGTCTTGGGACTTCCCCAGAGCACGGGGGAGTGGCTAAATTTTGCAGCGAGCGGGACATAGGCATAGAGAAGCAAGGGTAGCAAAAAGAGAGGCAGATAGGCCAAGAGCTGCTTAAAGCCGACTTTGCGCCACGCGAAGATCAAGAACCCCGGCAGAAAGAGCGCCATCGTCAGATTGTTCGTGAGCGCCAGACCATAAACCAGCACCAGCGAACCGAGCACACGCTCCCCACGCTCTAGCCGCATGCTCAGCCAGAGCACCGTGCACAAAAAGAGCGCCGTGAGCGTGTAGACCTCGCATGAGAGCGACTGTTGCCAGAGAGTCGGGGCAAAGGCGAGCAAGAGTGCAGCGCTTGTCGCCACCACGCGTGAGGGGATAAGTGCGGCGACAAACCGGTAGAACATGGCCACGGCCCCAGCTCCAAAGAGCGCTGTCATGAGGTTGACGCGCATCGCGGGCTCGTCTATGACGGGAGCGAGTCCTAAAAGAAAGGCGCGTCCCAGCAGGGTGAAGAGCGGGTAGCCTGTGGGATGGCAGACCCCCAGGGTTGCCATTGCCAGCTCGAAGTCTCCATCATCTCCCGTGTAGATCGTGCGGCACATCGTGAGTGCGTAGATCAGTGCGGCGAGGGCAAAGAGTAGCCAGGCGATCTTTCTATCGGAGAGCGAAGACATCGTGCTCTTGATTGT
>NZ_JAYUPA010000067.1:0-20406 GCF_043760365.1 Armatimonas sp. | reverse complement strand
GTTTTCGTCCGGGCATAGGGTCATCCTTCAAGTCGAGGTGGGCTGCCTCCATTGTGACACAAATTCTGTCTCGGCATAAAGTGATCAATATTTATGCCGGGCTGTACTAGTGTACAAAACGGGCTTACTTCGTGAAGAGGAAGGAGTTGCCTGGGCCACCGTCGTTCATCACGGGGTTCTCGGGGAGGTTCTCATGGGTGCGGTTCCACTCGGACATCTCACGGGCGGAGATCTTGCCGTCGCTATTGGTATCCGCATTAATCACGCCGCCTGTAGGCCGGAGACGGTCTAGGGCAGTGGTAATGTGGTAGTTGAACTCCCCGTGGTTGTAGAGCTTTCCTCCTACCGTCTCGTTCTCCGTGTCAGCCGGGCGGGCGTTCTCATCGAAGCGACAGGCGGTGGCGATAAAAGTCTTGCTGTTTTGAAGGTTATCTATAAAGCCTCCACTCCGGCACTGCTGCATAAAGATCGCTCGCGAGGCGTAGTCCATGCCATCGCCATAGAGCACGAAGATATTTTCTGGCTTGTAGCCATTGTTGAGTAGGGTCTTGTACATCCAGACCGTGTCGTTCCAGAAGCACTCGCCCGCGAAGTTCTCGGCGAGATCGCCGCAGATGAGTACCGCGTAGCGCTTGACCAGGAACTTGCTCCAGTCAATCTTGGGAATAAGGATGTCCACTTTGCGAACAATGTCCACATTGAGGCGTACTTTGCTGGCATCTGTGACAGTTCTGTCTACCTGGTACTTACTGATACGGCTGACATTGTCGGTCAGGACGTGTAGCTCCCCGGCGCGCAGGGCCAGCCCCTTGACGCCATCGGTGGGCAGCTCGATTTTATCGAGGGTCTTCTCCACTTGGTTCGTGTAGCGCGCGACTTGCGAGCCGTTGCCCGTCAGGACATAGAGTCCGTCCTGGAAGAAAGCCATCGCGCTCATCTCCGCGCCCGGTGCCCAGCCCCGGCTGACAATACGCTTCGTGGCGAGATCAATTTTGAAGATCGCGCTGGAGAAGCCCGCCTCCATTGCGACAAAGGCCTCTTTACCGTTGGAGGCCACCGCGCTGAGCTCACCGGTCTTGAGCAGTGCACTCTCGGGTTCCTGACTGGCGTTCGGGTCGCTGACGGCATCCAGGCGCAACAGTTCGGTGACCTTGCCACTTTCGGTATCGAGGCTGGAGAGGACTTTGCGTGCTCCATCGCCCAGAAGCAGCTGGTTCTTCGCATGGCCCGAGATCGAGAGGCGATCAATTCCGACGGCGAAGCGGCGCAGAACTTGCCCCTGATCCCCGAGTGCGGCCACGGTTCGGGGCGCGGCGGCGAAGAGCTTGCCGTCGAGGTCGGTCAGGGTGGAAAATCTATCGGGTTGGGTGAGACGAAGCTCCCCCAGCTTGCCTGCCTGGAAAAGCTTTGAGAGGCTCAAAGGACGTAGCTCCGGTCGGAGCTGGGCGTTCAGGGGAGGCTGTGAGAGGCTGATACCCGCCCAAAGTGTCAGCACGCTCGCCAGCGAGAGTGTGAGAAGAGTTTTACGTTTCATAGAACTATGCTACCCGCTAACCGAAAGCTCTAAACTAAACTCATACGAATAGGCCATTTGGGGGCGGGCTACGCGCCGGGTTCGCCGGAGACGAGGCGCTGGCCGGAGCTGGCAGTGTGGATACGTGTGTCGCGGTGCTTGGGCCATCTCCCTGCCGACCATCTCCCTGCCGCTGAGACGGCTTCCCTCTTCCCCTGTTGCTCCTTCGTCGCGGAAAGAGGGACTGCATCTCCCCGCTTCGCTGCCCCTCTTCCCGGTGAGGAATGAGCCGGGGGAGATGGCCCCTCTACTTACGCCGCCTCGCCCACACCAACCCCCCACCGAGCGCCAGAAACACCAGCGTGCCGGGTTCGGGGGCGGCACCCCCCGACGTACCTGTCATTAAGTTTGGGCCATACCAGCTATTGGCCGAGGAGGCGGCATCGGGCCACGCAAAAGCTGGGGCTCCGGAGCGTGCTTTACCACCTAATAAGCTCGCACCAGCCATTACGGCTGTTGTAGCACCGCCTCGGAAATCATCCAGGCCACTGGCGGGATTGAAGAAGCCAAGAGTGTAGGCTCCCGCAGGTAGAGAGAACGAACTACCAAGACTGGTGAAGAGCCATCTGCCACTGGCATTGGCGGAGCTGACGACGGTGCTCGAATTGTCCACGGTTGCGGAAACCAAAGCTGCTCCTCCTCCGGAGCTGAATATCCCCACTTGGTGAGGTCCGATCAAACCGTTGGAACTTTCATCCCAAAGACCAAGGGAGCCGACATTGATCGTGCTGGTAGTGGTGAAGTTAAAGCCCCAGTTACCACCAAATCCACCAAACGAAGAACCTCCACCACCGGCGGTGATGTCATAGAGTAGTGTTTGTGCCTGAGCGGTGTTCGTTGTCAGTGCCACAACGGTTAAAGTGGCGAGGGTTGCGAGGAACGAGTTTCGAGATAAGTTCATCGGATTTCTTTCCTTATTGCTCTGCTGCAGCAGGGCGTTTTGTTGTTGGTTTTGCTGATACCAAGCCGGTAGCAGCCATGGAAATACTCGTAAGTATCCTAGCTCGTAAGTCTTTACAAAACCTTTACAGCTCTTTACTTTCTGTCGCACGTCGGTATTTCCCTGTGCTATACTGCTCACGGAAACGAGGAGCCTTGTACAGAATTCAGCTGCAAGACAACCTGCGGGTGTGCCACAGCGCCGCTCTGGTGGACAAGTTCCGAACGCGTAAGGCGGCGGGACTGCTGGCCTATCTCGCCCTCCACCCGGGCAATCACAGCCGCGAGAAGCTCATGGAGCTGTTCTGGCCGGAGCTAGAGCTGGATGCGGCGCGCAACGCGCTCTCCACCAACCTGAGCCACTTGCGGAGTGCGGTGGAGAAGGGGTTGGGGCAGCCCGAGGGCGCGCTGATCCGGGCGACCCGCGATACCATTGGACTCCAACCGGGCAGCTACACCACCGAGCGGGGCTCCGATCCCGAGCGGCTTCTGCCAGGGTTCTACGATGACTGGGTACTGGAGGCGCGGGCAAAACTCGCCACTTCCCGCCTGAGCCCACTGAAGATCGAGCCACTTCCCGCCACACTGACACCCTACCTGGGCCGAGAAGACCTGCGGGAGCAGGCTTTAGAGCTACTGAAGAGCACGCGCCTGCTCACCCTCGTGGGAACGGGCGGCGTGGGCAAGACGCGGCTTGCACTGGAGACTCTCAGGGCAGGCGAGGCAGAGGGCACCCCAGTTATCTGGGTCGAGCTCGCCTCGCTCACCGACCCGAGCGGCATTGTGGAGCGGATCGCTGCCGCACTGAGTCTGGATAAAACGAACCTGCTGGTGTCCACCCTCCGCCGTGCGCCGCTGCTGCTGTGCTTAGACAACTGCGAGCACCTGATTCACGGAGCTGCCAAAGAGGCAGAGCGTCTGCTCAAAGCCTGCCCACAGCTCACGATTCTGGCCACGAGCCGCGAGCCCCTGAATATAACGGGCGAGGCGGTGCTACGACTTCCGGGGCTGAGTGAGGCGGAGTCTGCCGCGCTGTTTTGTGCGCGTGCCTGCCTGGCAAAACCAGGCTGGCAGGTGGGCCGTGAGGAGCGGCCCTTGCTCTCGCTGCTGTGCCTGCGCCTAGACGGTTTGCCGCTGGCGCTGGAGCTTGCGGCGGCCAAGCTGCGAACCCTCTCGCTCTCGGAGCTGGTGCAGCGCCTGGAGGCCCGCCTGTCGGTGTTAACCAGCGGTAACCGAGTTGCGGAGCCGCGCCAGCAGACCCTGCGTGCCGCGATTGGCTGGAGCTACGATCTGCTGAGTGCGAAAGAGAAAGAGCTTTTTATTTCGCTTGCGGTGTTTCGGGGAGGCTGGACGAGCGAGTACGCCGAGCGGGTCTGCCCTGGTGCCCAAGAAGACTTACTGGATGCGCTCGTGGACAAGAGCCTGATCCAGGTGGAGAGTGTTTCTTCTGGCCTGCGCTACCGTTTTCTGGAGACAATTCGCGAGTTCGCTGCCGAGCAACTAGACAAGCTCCCAGAGCCCGAGCAGCTCTCGTACCAGCGTGCCCACATGGAAGTGTTTCGAGAAAGTGCCGCGCAGCTGACCTATGACTCCGTGAGCACACGCCAGGAGGCGCTTCAGCAGATCGCCGTCGAGCAGGACAACTTCCGGGCTGCCCTGAACTTCTGTTGCATGCACTGCCCCGAGTTTGCCCTCGAAATCGTAAACCCTCTACTGGTGTATCTTGAACGACGGGGCGCGTTTCAAGAGATCCGTTCGCTGCTTGAAGTCGTGCTCGCGCTTCCTGCTTCTCAGGTGCCGACGAAGGAGCGTGCCTTGGGCCTCAGTTTTCTTGCCAATGCCTACCAAGCCCTTGGGGATAGGAAGACGGCGCGTCAAATCCTTCACCTGATGGACGAGCTGCATCGAGTTTTAGGAATGCCGGTTTGGAGTCTGACGAGCCACGCCTTTCTGGAGTTCAGCCAGGGGCATCGAGACGAGGCGCGTTCACTCTACTGCCGAGCGATAGAGCAAGCCAGAGACTTCGGCAATGCCTCGGAGGAGCTCTTTGCGCTCACCAACTACTCCCAGCTTCTTCTCGCGGAAGGGCAGCTCGAAGCGGCTCGTGCGGCCATTGAGGAGTGTCGTAGGCTGCCCGGCTGCTCGTCGGAATGGGTTTCGGAGAATCTTGCTCTGGCCAGCTTGCTTGAGGGAAGACTGGAGGGAGTCCGTGAGGTCGTCCAGGCCGCGATTGCGAGCTACGCTGACAGCCAGAGCTACCACCATCTGGCCTACGAGATCGTCCACTGGGCCATGTTCGTGCTGCGCGACGGTAATCATGAGGAGGCCGTGCGACTCTACGGAGCGAGTTTTTCCTGGTGTGAGCACTACGGCTATATCGTGGATCAGCCCGAGTCGGGCTTTCGGGAAGTTGACCTGGCAAGTCTTCGCGAGCTACTGGCCCCAGATATTTTTCAGGCCGCGTTCGAGCAAGGCCGCGCCTGGAGCCCCGACGAAATCCTCGCACAGCTTCGCGTGTGCGCCAGTGCTATTCGAGCGTGAGAATCTCTAGGGTCATCTGGCCGTCGGGCGTGGCAACGGTGACACTCGCGCCGACCTTCTTACCCATGAGCGCCGCGCCTACGGGGGAGGCGACCGAGATCAGGTCATTGACCGGGTCGGCCTCATAGGAGCCCACCAGCGTGTACGTGAACTCGTCGTCGAACTCCGTGTCGCGGACTGTCACCTTTGAGCCCATGCCTACCGTGTCGCTGCCAGGGACTCCCTCGGGAACGATAATGGCGCGCTCCAGCATCGCTTGCAGATCCGCGATTCGACCACCGATGAAGCCTTGCTGGCGCTTGGCATCCTGGTAGTCAAAGTTCTCCGAGAGATCGCCCAGATCGCGCGCCTCACGGATGCGGATTGCCAGAGCGGGCATGTCCACGCTACGAAGGCGATCCAGCTCAGCTTCAATTTTTTTCTTCCCTGACGGGGTTAGGACAATATCTTCTGACATTCTCTTTTCCTACACGAAAAGCAAATTGCCCCGAAAGTGCTCGGGGCAGTCTGGCGATTATACCAAACCGTGGGGACGTGGTCAAGAAAAAAACAAAAAATTAAGGCACGAGTGTTGACAGAAGGATAATACAGCGGTAAATTAAGAGTTCGTGCCACCAGGGGAGTATCCGCAAAAAGCGCCTCTGGCGAGTGGCTTCAATGGGTTCGGAGAGCAGTGGTCAGTCTACCCCGACCGTGTTGCCCGATTTTACCCAACTAGGAGGGGTTCCAGTCCGTATGGAAATTCAGCATCAGGCTAAGCGTACCGAGCATGCCGCCCCGATCCCCAATCTTGTCGAACTGCAGCTAGATTCATTTCGCTCGTTCCTCGAAGAGGGATTGCATGAACTTTTCCGATCTTTCTCTCCCATTTATGACTTCACAGGGCAGACTGCCATTGAGTTGGTGGATTTTACCCTGGGGGAGCCTAAGCATTCCTTAGAGCAGTGCCGGTCACGTGACGTGACTTTTGAGGTGCCCATCAAGGCCCGGGTTCGACTCACGAGCCCTGGTCAGGAAGTTATTGAGTCCGAGGTCTATCTGGGCGATCTGCCTCTGATGACCGCGAAGGGGACTTTTGTGATCAACGGTGCCGAGCGCGTCGTGGTTTCACAGCTCTCCCGATCGGCAGGAATCTACTTCCGCGACTCCCTGAACCTTCAGTTGGAGTGGCAGTTCTTCGCCACCTTGATCCCCTCAGAAGGGCCCTGGGTGGATATCGAGACCGATGGCGGCGCAATCACGGTGCGCATCGGGCAGAACAAGAAGTTCTCGATCATGACTCTGCTGCGGGCGCTTCATGCATTCGATGTCGCCTCTCCGGAAGGGGAGTACGTGATCGAGTTCCGCGAGCTGGTGGGCAAGACTCTGGGTGAGCCGATCATTGATGAAGTGACCGGCGAGCTGCTCCTCGACAAGGGCACCCAAGTCACGGCGGATTCCTACCGCGACCTCATCAAGGCGCTCGGCGGCGAGCAAGCGGTGCGTACTCGCAAGACCAAGTGTCTCCTGACGGGCTTTGATCTCGAGACCGACGCGCAGATCCTGAGCTACTTCAGCAACCGTGTGGTTCTGAGTTCTGAGGAGCTGGCGGTAGGGGAGACCGATGTCGAGGCCAAGTGGCGCTATGCATCCACAAATCTCTACGATGTGGCGAGCAAGCTGATCGTCCCCGCCTTCGCACGCATTGACCGGGAAGCCTCTAAGAAGCTTGCCGCTCTGGAGCGCGAAGTGGAGGTGCTGGAGGTTCACCGGTTTATCGGCGCGAGCCTGGAGATGGAAGAGCTTAAGATCGTTGATCGAAAGAGCTCCCTTCATGATATCTATCATAAGATCCGTCCCGGTGATCCCGTAACCGATGACTCCGCCAAGGCGCTTCTGAATTCGATGTTCTTTGACAGCCGTCGCTACGATCTGGCGAAAGTTGGACGGCACAAGCTCAATAAGAAGCTGGGTATTACTCTGCCGCTCTCCGTGCGTACTCTCACCAAGTACGATCTGATCGCCGTCATCGAGTACCTCATCGGAATGCAGGAGGCCTCGCGCCCGGATGCAACGGATGAGGCGAAGATGCGCTTCACCACCGACGATATTGACCACCTGGAAAACAAGCGGGTGCGCTCCGTTGGAGAGCTTCTCTACTCGCAGCTACGCATGGGCTTTCTGCGCATGGAGAAGGTCGCTAAAGAGCGGATGACCCAGTATGATGCCGAGAGCATCATTCCCCAGGTCGTGCTCTCCGTGAAACCCGTGAGCGCTGCGATCAAGAGCTTCTTTGGCTCCTCACAGCTCTCGCAGTTCATGGACCAGACCAACCCGCTTGCGGAGCTAACCCACAAGCGCCGTTTGTCGGCTCTAGGGCCGGGCGGTCTCTCCCGCCAGAGTGCCAAGCTGGAAGTGCGCGACGTCCACCACTCCCACTACGGACGTATCTGTCCGATCGAGACACCGGAAGGGCCAAATATTGGTCTGATCGGCTCGCTCGCCGTGCACGCCCGTGTGGATCCCTTTGGCTTTATCGAGACCCCGTACCGACGGGTCAAGGATGGCAAGGTTTCCTATGATCTAGACTGGCTGCCCGCGGATAACGAGCACCACTATAATATCTGCCCTGCCAGTGTTCGTCTGAACCCCGATGGGACGTTCGTCACGGCTCAGGTGCAGGTTCGCCACAACCACGAGTATCCTTATGTACCCGCCAAACAGGTGAACTACATGGATGTCTCGCCGCAGCAGTTGGTCTCGGTCGGTACCTCGCTGATCCCGTTTCTCGAGAACGACGATGCGAACCGTGCCTTGATGGGGGCGAACATGCAGCGGCAGGCCGTTCCGACACTGCGTCCGGACGCCCCGCTTGTCAAGACGGGGATGGAGCGCCGTGCGGCGCTGGACTCCGGAGCGATTATTGTCGCCAAGCACGGAGGACGCGTCAAGAAAGTCACCAGTGAGGAGATTATTATCGAGACCCGCGAGGGCAAGATTGATCGCTACTGGCTGCTGAACATGATCCGCTCGAACCAGGCGACCTGTATCACGCAGCGCCCGATTGTCGAGCCTGGCCAGCGTGTCAAGCAGGGACAAGTTCTCGCCGATGGCCCCTGTACCGACGGGGGAGAGCTGGCACTAGGACAGAACGTGCTGGTCGCGTTCATGCCCTGGAACGGCTACAACTACGAGGACGCTATCTTACTTTCCCGCCGCATGGTGCGCGACGATGTCTATACTTCGATCCATATCGAGAAGTATGAGGCGGAAGCGCGCGATACCAAGCTAGGGCCTGAGGAGATGACCCGCGACATTCCCAATGTTGGCGAGGATGCTCTTAAGGATCTGGACGAGGAAGGCATTATCCGTATCGGGGCCGAGGTGCGCAGCGATGATATTCTCATCGGGAAGGTTGCGCCCAAGGGCCAAGGGGAGCTCACGGCGGAAGAGCGCCTGATTATCGCAATCTTCGGTAAAAAAGCCGAGGAGACCCGCGATGTTTCTCAGCGTGTTCCGCACGGTGAGAAGGGCAAGATCGTTGATGTCAAGGTGTTCTCGCGCTACAAGTACAAAGACGCGAGCGGCAATGTCTTCAACTTCTCCAAGCGCCCGGACTCTCTGGAGTCACCCTACGACGGCAGTGAGCTGGAGCGCCTTCCCCCGGATGAGCTTCAGGCTGGTGTGAACAAGCTGGTTCGTGTCTACATCGCTCAGAAGCGTAAGATCATGGAAGGCGACAAGATGGCGGGGCGGCACGGCAACAAGGGAGTGGTCTCCAAGATCATGCCCGAGGAGAACATGCCGTTTCTTCCCGACGGAACGCCGGTAGACATCGTGCTCAATCCGCTCGGTGTGCCTAGCCGTATGAACATCGGTCAGATCATGGAGACCCACCTTGGGCTCGTGGCCAAGGAGTTTGGTGTTCAGTTTGTCGAGCCAATCTTTGAGGGCTCCAACGAGGACGAGATTCTCAAGGAGATGGGGCGCTTTGGTGAGAAGCGCCGCCGCGAGATGCTAGCCCGCTATGTTCAGAGCGATCTGGAGCTCGATGTCGCATTCGCAGAGGTTGGGGAGGATGGCCAGACTCTGGAAAATCTTCTCGGTACTCTCGAAGCGGCTCTGCGCGATCTGGACTCTGAGGAGCTGGAGCGTATCTCGACGATCCTGGCGGGACCGGAAGTGCCGGAGGAGATTCCTGCGGACTTTGACTACGAGCTCTTGATCAATGAGGTTCGTAAGCGTGTCTGGCAGCGTGTGGGCTTCCATGAAGATCTGTGTAAGATGGATCTTCGCGACGGCCGCACGGGTGAGAACTTTAACATGGCGGTGACCGTGGGCAATATCTACATGCTCAAGCTCGCGCACCTTGTTGATGACAAGATCCACGCTCGCTCCACGGGCCCCTACAGCCTGGTCACCCAGCAGCCGCTGGGAGGAAAGGCACAGTTCGGGGGACAGCGCTTTGGGGAGATGGAAGTTTGGGCTCTGGAGGCGTACGGCGCTGCCTACACGCTTCAGGAGATCCTGACCATCAAGTCCGACGATGTCCTGGGCCGTGTGAAGACCTACGAGTCTATTGTCAAGGGGGAGCCCATGCTGGAGCCTGGTGTGCCGGAGTCGTTCAAGATTCTGGTCAATGAGCTCCAGAGCCTCGCTCTCAAGGTCACGGTGGAAGATGCCACCGGTGCCGAGATAGATCTCAAGGACAAGGACGAAGACTTCCTGGATGACGAAGCGAGCCGCCGCCGTGCGCAGATTCGTCGCCAGCAGGAGTCTGAAGATCTACTCCTCAGTAACTAGTTTATTTTTCTAAGAGTTGGTTTGGCCCCGCGCTCTTTGCGAAAAAAGTGCGGGGCAATGCCTTGTTTCCGAAAGGGAAAAAATGGCCGACGCAAGTACATTTGATAAGATTCGTATCGGGATCGCTTCTCCCGATCAGATCCGCACCTGGTCCTACGGCGAGGTGAAGAAACCTGAGACCATCAACTACCGGACTTTTAAGCCGGAGCGTGATGGGCTTTTTTGTGAAAAGATTTTTGGCCCCACGAAAGACTGGGAGTGTCACTGTGGGCGCTACAAGAAGGTCAAGTTTAAGGGGGTCGTCTGCGACCGCTGTGGTGTCGAGGTTACTCGCGCTAAAGTTCGTCGTGAGCGCATGGGGCACATTGAGCTTGCCTCACCCGTCTGCCATATCTGGTATCTAAAAGGCGTGCCCTCGCCGCTGGCTCTATTGCTGGACATGACCCCACGTCCTCTGGAGAAAGTGCTTTACTTCGCCAGCTACATTGTCACCGATATTGATAAGCAGCGCATCAATGCGGGGATGGAGCAGTTCCGTCAGGCCGTCGAGCAGGAAATCCAGCAGATCGAAGAAGACCGCGATGTCGCCATTATCGAGTGGCGTGAAGAGATCGCTCGTGAGATCGCGCTAGGCCGCCCTGTCAACCCGGAGCGGATGTACAACGAGGATGGCGAGGAGCTAGAAGTTGAGCGCGTCCCGTACACGGAAGAAGAGATCGCGGATAAGTATAAGTATCTTGAGGATCGCATCCAGCAGGAAAAGAAAGATGCCGAGGAGCAAGCGTTGCTTCTGCGTGCCAGCCTAGACAGCCTGCCCAAGGTCGAGAAGAAGATGCTCGTGGCCGAGGATGACTGGCGTGCGATTGAGCGCCTTGTCGAGGTTGTCAGCCGCCGTGTGGACGAGAGCCTAGAGGATATTATTCTGGCGGGCCTTGGTGGGGCTGCGATCAAGAAGCTGCTGATGGAGATTGATCTGGAGTCACTCCAGCGCCAGCTCAAAAAAGAGATCGAGGAGACGCAAGGGCCCAAACGGCTGCGTGCGATCAAGCGCATCGAGGTGGTCAACGCTTTTATTGACTCTAAGAGTCGCCCTGAGTGGATGATCCTGGATGCGGTTCCGGTGATCTCGCCCGAGCTGCGCCCGATGGTTCAGCTTGATGGGGGCCGCTTTGCGACCTCGGATCTCAATGATCTCTACCGGCGCATCATCAACCGCAACAACCGTCTGAAGAAGATTCAGGAGATTCGCGCCCCGGAGAGCATTGTCAACCACGAAAAGCGGCTCCTGCAAGAGGCCGTGGATGCGCTGATTGACAACGGTCGCCGTACTCGTCCTGTGACGGGAAGCAATGGCCGTGCGCTGAAGTCGCTCTCGGACATGCTCAAGGGTAAAGAGGGCCGCTTCCGCAAGAACTTGCTGGGCAAGCGTGTGGACTACTCCGGTCGCTCCGTGATCGTGGTCGGGCCGGACCTGCACCTTCATGAGTGTGGTCTGCCCAAAGAGATGGCGCTGGAGCTGTTCAAGCCGTTTGTGATGAAAACTCTGGTGGAGCGCGGCTTCACCAGCAACATCAAGACCGCCAAGCGCATGATTGAGCGGATGCGTCCCGAGGTCTGGGATGCGCTGGAGGAAGTCATTAAAGAGCATCCGGTGATGCTCAACCGTGCGCCTACTCTGCACCGTCTGGGAATCCAAGCGTTTGAGCCTAAGCTCGTGGACGGTAAGGCCATTCAGTTACACCCGTTGGTCTGTAAGGCATTCAACGCGGACTTTGATGGCGACCAGATGGCCGTCCATATCCCGCTGTCGTCGTCGGCGCAGGCCGAGGCGCGTATCTTGATGCTCTCGACCCACAACTTGTTCTCACCTGCCGACGGCTCCCCGATTGTCTCGCCGCAACAAGACATCGTTTTGGGAGCGTTCTTCCTGACGATGGACAAGCAGACCGAGACGCCTATCAGCGGGGACATGCAGGAGCACATCGGTCGGGTTGTGGCAACCGACATTATTGATAAGAGCACCGGTGCGGTTCTTGTGAAGGCTGGGCGCTACTTTGGCCCTGATACCGCAGCGGCTATCGCGGCGGCACCGGAGAACTTCGCTCCGATGATGCTGGGTGCAACCCACGCCCCGTTTGCGGGTGCGGTGGATGCGATCCAGGCCTACGACAATGGGCTACTGGACCTGCACGACTACATCTCCGTTCGACTCAAGCGGGGGGAGGGGCTGACGGCAATTACCGTAGGCCGCCTGATCTTCAATGAGATCGTCCCCGAAGCGGTGCAGTTTGTGAATGCCGCGCTGGACAAAAAGACCATCACGAGCACGATTGCGGCGGTCTATCAGAAGTGTGGGCACGAGCGGACGATTCAGTTCCTCGACGATCTGAAGGCAATTGGCTTCAAGTGGGCGACCAAGGGAGGCATCTCCTTCTCGCTCACCGACATGAAGTCACCGGAGAGCCGGGCGCGTATTCTTAAGGCCACCGAAGATGCGGTTGTTAAAACCAATACGCAGTACCGTCGTGGCGTCATCTCTCCCGCCGAGCGCAAGCAGAAAGTGCTGACGCTCTGGACGGATGCGACAACGCTAATCGGTGATGAGATTGTCAAGGCCATTGAGCCGTTTAACCCGATCTCGATTATCACGACCAGTGGTGCTCGTGGTTCTAAAAAGCAGATCTCGCAGCTCTCAGGGATGCGTGGTCTGATGGCTGACCCCTTTGGGAATATCATTGACTCGCTTCCGGTGAAGTCAAACTTCCATGAGGGGCTGACGACGCTGGAGTACTTCGTGACTACGCACGGAGCCCGAAAGGGACTGGCCGACACGGCGCTTCGTACGGCAGACGCCGGTTACTTAACGCGGCGCTTGGTGGATGTGGCACAGGACGTGATCATTCGTGAGATTGACTGTGGCACCGAAAACGGGATCTTCGTCGGGGAGATCGCGGATGGAAAAGATGTCATCGAGTACCTTTGGGAGCGGCTCAAAGGGCGTACCTCGCTTGAGGATATTCATCATCCCGAGACCGGCGAGCTTCTTATCAGCAAGGGGTCTATCTTTACGGATCGGCTCTCCGAGAGTGTGGGCAAGTGTGGTGTCAAGCGTATTGGGCTGCGCTCGGTACTGACGTGTGAGTCTCGTCAGGGAGTCTGTGCGACCTGTTACGGCAAGGATCTGGCGATTGGCAAGCTGGTGGAGATCGGGGTTGCGGTGGGAATCATCGCGGCGCAGTCCATTGGGGAGCCGGGCACCCAGCTGACGATGCGAACCTTCCACACGGGAGGGGTTGCCACCGCGCACTCTCTAACCGGTGTGGCAGGAACCAAGCGTCAGCGCACCCAGAACCTGGAGACTCTCTTCCGCGATCAGCAGAGCGGTCATATCTCCCTCGATACCGAGGCGGGCACCGAGCGCGAAAAAGCACGTCAGGTGCAGGCGCTGCTGAAAGTGGCTGAGGAACAAGTGGGTGGTCTTCTGCGCGTTGTCGAGCTTTTCGAGGCGCGAAAACCCAAGGGTCAGGCGATTATCTCCGAGTTTGGGGGCACGGTAGCAGGCGTCCCGATGGAAGGTCTACGCAAAGTGGTTATTCACTCACCGCTCAAGGTGGGAGAGGACAACAAGCCGCTCACCAGCCAGGTTGCCGCGATTGCCATCGTCAATCCCTCAACCGGTGAGGAGATCGTCCCCGCTGGCAAGGAGCAGCTGACGGATCGCGATCTGCGCAAGATCCGTGAGGCCGGTATCGAAAGCATTCTGGTTCGTAAAGAGATCGTCGTACCTTACCGTGGGGAGCTCAAGGTCCAGGAAGGCGATGTCATCGAGCCCGGTGACCGTCTGACGGATGGCCCGCTCGATCCGCAGAAAGTTCTGGAGCTCCAGGGCCTGCGCGGTATCCAGGAGTATCTGGTTCGTGAGGTGCAAAAGGTCTACAAGCAGCAGGGTGTGGACATCAACGACAAGCATATCGAGGTAATCGTCCGCCAGATGCTCAAGAAGCGCAAGCTAGTGGAGCCAGGTAACAGCGAGTACCTGCACGGCCAGCTTGTGGATCGTTTCCAGATTGAGGATGTCAATCGCAAGATCGAGAAGCGCGAGCAGGAAGCCGGTGTTGTTGGTAAACCTGCCACCTCGATTCCTGTGCTGCTTGGAATCACGGAGGCTTCGCTGGCGACGGAATCCTTCCTGTCGGCGGCGAGCTTCCAGAAAACAACCCGCGTCCTTACTGAGGCAGCGGTACGCGGAAAGCGTGACCACCTAGTCGGCTTGAAGGAGAACGTCATCATCGGGCGTCTTATTCCTGCCGGAACCGGGCTGGCGCAGTACCGTGCGCTCGAAGTGACCAGTGCCGATGGTAGCGCAATCGGACTGCTGGAGGTTCCTGACTCTCTCCTCGGTGGTGGCACCGAGAGCCCCGCACCGCGAGCAGTACGCGGCCTGGACGATGCCCGCCAGCTTCTCGGGGGAGATCTAGGCGGCGCTACCGAGGCAACCAAAGAACTCGCGTAGTGGGTTTGTGATGTGAAACGCCTCACTCTCAGAAGCAAAGCCTGGGAGTGAGACGGAAAGGGTTTGTAGATGATTCTGAATTTTACTGTGGCACTACTCGTTGGTATGGCACCCGTACAGGCGGCTAAGAAGCCCCCTGCTAAGCCCGCCAAAGTAGTGCCAATGCCTTCCAATGTGGTTGCCCGTTACAATGGAGTGGATATTACCCTTGAGGCATTGAAGGCGCAGCTTAACGCGACTATGGCCCGCAAAGTGGTTCCTGATCTGATCCAGCAGATTGTGATTGAAAAGCTCGCCAAGACCGCTGGTGTAACAATTGCCCCCGCGGAGCTTGCGGCCAAAGTCAAAGAAGAAAAAGCGAAGATCGTGGGACAGATGGCGCAGAACGGGGCGATGATGGAGTTTAGCCAGATCACCCGTGAGTTTGGTCTGACCGAGGCGGAAGTGACTCAAACCGTTCGGCTGAACCTTCTGGCTCGAAAGGCATTTGAGAAGTCTATTGCCAAGGAAGTGCGTGGCTTGGACGGCCAGCTCAAACTAGCCCATATTCTTTTGGCGACCGTTCCGCTGGCACCCGGTCCGGATGTCCAACAACCCTTGACTCCTGAGCTTCAGAAGAAAAAGGAAGAGGATCAGAAAGTACGCATTGACCAGATGCTTGTGGATATCAACGCGGGTAAGCTCAAGTTCGAGGATGCAGCCAAGCAGTTCTCCGATGACAAAGGCAGTGGAGCACAGGGCGGGGAACTTCCCTGGGCAAGCAAAGGGACTTTTGTCCCGGAGTTTGAGACTGCCGCTTTTGCGCTCCAAAAACCTGGGGATATCACTGCGCCTGTGAAGAGTCAGTTTGGCTGGCACATTATCAAGCTTGTCCAAAAAGGCGTGAATGCGAGTCCGGCGGACAAGGCAAAATTTAAGAAAGAGCAGGTTGATCTGCGTGTCAATCAGCCCAATGCTGTGCAGCAGTGGCTGGGGGGTATGGCACGCGGCGCGAAGATCACGTTCAACACAAACGCAAAACTTTTTAAATAGAGCACATTAACATAAAACAGCCCCGCGACAAGTTTTTTGTCGTGGGGCCGTTTTTTTAGTTTCTAGTAACCCGCGGGCTATTTGATAGCGTCGAGTTCCTTGAGCTGCTTGTCAACTGTTTCGATTGTCTTTTGTGCTGTGAGCTTGCGGCTGATCAGCCCGGCTTTAGTGACGGTTTTGGTCTTGGCGGCGTCATCTAGCTTCTCAAAAGCGCCTTTGCAGTTCACACAGCAGAAAAGTACTTTCTTGCTGTTGAACTCCACGGATTCGGCCTTGGCGGGGGTCTTGAGAGCCTCGCCTTTCATAGCGCAGACCTGGACGGTATTGCGGCCCTGGCCACCACCCGCACGCTGCTGTGCCGGCTTGGGGGCGGCATCCTGAGCAACGGCAGCGACGCCGAGACCGAAGGCAGCGATTGCTGCAATAAACGTAAGTTTGGTCATGGTTGTATTCCTTGTTTTTTGGGGGAGCGCCCCAAAGTATTGTACCCTACTCTGAGCAGGGATATAATCGCACTAGACGATGACACGCGGGCAACTGTTCACTCACAAAAAAGAAAAGGCACTGTCGCCTCTTGTCGAGGTGCGCCTCGGGCGGCGTACCAAGGTTCTGGCCCCGACACTGATCCCGGGTTGCCTCGTGGTTTTAGATCACCCTGACCTGGATGCCGTTGCCGCGCAGATGCTGCTAAGAGTGCGTCCGTTTGCGGTTGTGAACTGCCAGCCCTTCGTGACAGGGCGTTATCCTAACCGTGGGCCAGGGGTGTTACTCGATGCAGGAATTCCACTCTATGAAGCGCCTGATAGTGAGCTTTTTACGCTCCTGAAAGATGGCGAGAGACTCTCTTTTGAAGATGTGCGCTTGAAACTGCTGGTGCCCATGACGTGCGCTCTGCTGGAGGAGAGGCTGACGGCGGCAAGGCAAAACCTAGACACCGAGCTTCAGCATTTTGCTGAGAACACGCTCCAGTTCCTTCAGAAACCCGAGGAGCGGGCGCTCTTACTGGAGACGGGGACGCTCCCGGCGCTCAAGACTAATCTGATGGGGCGGCACGTGCTGGTCGTGGTGCGTGGCGAGGGCTATGAGGAAGATCTGGAGCGGCTCTCGTTCTATCTGCGTGAGCAGAAACCTGTTGTGATTGCGGTAGACGGGGCGGCAGATGCGCTGCTGGCTCTAGGCGTGCGGCCCGAGCTCGTGCTGGGAGATATGGACTCGGTGAGCGACTCGGCGCTACGGTGCGGTGCGGAGATCATTGTCCATGCCTATCCCGACGGTCGCGCCCCCGGCAAGGAGCGTGTCGAGGCGCTGGGCGTGCCTGTCACACTTTTTCCCACGGCGGGAACCAGCGAAGACGCCGCGCTGCTTCTGGCCTACGAAAAAGGTGCGGATCTTATTGTGGCGGTCGGGACACACTCCAACTTAGAAGATTTTCTGGACAAAGGCCGTGGTGGGATGGCGAGTACGTTCCTGGTGCGCCTGAAAGTGGGGAGCCGCCTTGTAGATGCACGCGGCGTCTCGCGGCTCTACAGTAACCGACGCTCCTCCATGCCTCTGTTTGTCTTTTTGACCCTCTCTGCACTTTTTCCGGTGATTGTACTTGCCGCCAGCACTCCCTGGGGCCAGAATGCCTGGAAACTCGTCAGCTTCTGGGTGCGCTCTCTCTTTCGCTAAACACACGGTAAACACAATGAAATTTATCTTCGATCATGTCGCGCAGATTGTCCCCGATATCGCTGAGGCAGTGGCCTGGTACCAAGACCATGTCGGGGCGACGGTACTCTACCAAGACGTGAGCTGGGCATTTGTGGAAGCGGGCGGGGCGCGGCTGGCCTTTGTGGTCAAAGACCAGCACCCCAATCATCTCGCCTGGCGTGTCTCGGGCGAAGAGCTTGAAGCGCTCGCCGCAAAATACGGCAAAGAGATTAAGACACACCGCGACAACACCCGCTCGTTTTACCTCGAAGCGCCGGGTGGCACGCACATCGAGATCATCCACTGGCCCGAAATTACGTCGTAAGGCCCCAGCGGTTGTCGAAGAAGCCTGCCTCCACCACGCCGCTCATGCCTTCTGTGAGCATTTTGGGGCCAAAGACGCACCAGTCGGGGTAGGGGGTGCCGGACGTGAAGTAGGGCACGCGCTCGGTGAGACGCAGACCGGGGATCCCCGTTCCGCCAATCGCGCCTACCAGCCCGAGTGCTGAGTCCGGGCGTGGGTAGACGAAGAGGCAGCCGAGGTCCGGCTGGCGCAGGGCTTTGCTCTTATTGCCAAAGATAATGCCGTCACGGCGCACCTGAATCGGGCATTTCCCCAGAAGCTGCTTCCAGAGCCGGTTGGTGTCCGCGTTGCCGTAGAGAATCACACTGCGATCCCGCTCGCGTTTTGTGTCGAACTCTGTGTCAGGGAGCAGGTCGGGGGAGGCATTGCCACGGTAGAGAAACTGCTCGGCATCGAAGCGGGCCTTGGCGTAGCTCCAGGCGTTCTCCTCGGGCGTGCCTGCCGTGCCATAGACCAGCACGAAGCGCTGGGTAAAGGCCTGCTTGAACGGCCCGGAGCGTCTTGCATTTTTCTCTGCTGCCGGGACGGCCTTGCGGGTGGGCTTCCACTGCCCGCCGACTTTCTCCAGAGCCAGTGGGCTGCCGTTATGCGTGAGTGTCTGGCCATCAAGAGTCAAGTCTCGAATACCCGCTAGTGTGACCGAAAGCCGCGTGATATTCTTCGTTGTCCCCGTCAGTCGCGTACCCTCACGCCTCAACTGAAACGAGGAGACATCCATAGGGACTTCTTGTTGCTCAAGGGTTGCCCAGGCATTCGTGGCGCTGACGGCGGGGTTCACCGTCACCAGCGCCGCGCTCTCCGGGTTCTCCGTGCGGCGGCACGCGGCAAAAAGTCGGTTCATCGGCGGCCAGTCCACGCAGGCCGCACCGGGGATTTTTTGGTCGTTGTCCCACCAGTGGCCCGCGCCAGGCTCCTCGTACCAGAGCAATCTCGGATGACGGATTGCCTCCAGCTCCTTGCGCATCGTGCGTGCCTCAGTCACGGGGACATTATCATCAGCGTCTCCGTGGAGCACGTAGACAGCGGCTTGCTTGAGATTCTCTTTAAAGAGCAGCGTGTCGTACTGGTTGGCGGCGCGGCTGAAGACCGCCGTGACCGGGCTCGTGCTGGCAGGGCGATTGGCTCCGCCGTAGGTGCCGAAGCTGATCCACCCCGCACTAGGCCCAATGGCGGCGAACTGGCCCGGAAAGAGCGAGCCCACGGACCAGGTGCCGTGGCCGCCCATCGAGTGGCCGGTGAGGTAGCGCTGGGTGGGATCGTTCGGGTAGCGTTTCGCGGCATCGGCGAGCACCTCAAAGGCATCCAGACGGCCCCAGTCCTCCCAGTCGAAACCATAAGGGCGACGGTTGGTAGCGGCGGCGAGGGTAGCGCTCTCTTTAGCTCCATACGCCTCGGCCTGGCCTTGCGCCTGCACACTCGCCCCATGAAGCGAGAGGATCAGCGCGTTGTCACTGGCGGGCTTCTGCGCGGGGTTCACGGCGTAGTACTGCACCGAGCCGTCTATCTGGCTGATAAATGTCCGCTTGTGCGTGAGGGTCGGCTTGCGCACGCGCATCGCGAAGCTTGCTTTTGCACCGCCTATTTCCAATGCCACGGGGAGCTCGTCACCCATAATCTCACGAGGGGACACGAGCTGAAACGCCGCCTTACGAACCGAGAAGGGCGGCAGCGGGGGAACCGCCGTGGCACGGCCATTGGCGAGCAACTTCAGGCCACGCTGCGTTTTTCCGCTCGCATTGACCACCACAACGCTTCCCCAGAGCGGGCCGCTCTCACCAAGAACCACATCGGGCTGGGTCAGCTCCGCCGTGTTGATCGAGAGCTCGGCGGTAATAGGGACGAGCTTCCCGGCAAAGCGCCCTCGCCCCACCGGAAAGAGAAACTCGTTCTTGCCCGCCTTCAGCCGCACGGGCACGGAGATGCGATTATCACTGTAGACATCCCCGAGGCGCGGCTCGCCGTTGACATAGGCCATGCTGTGCCCACTTGCGGCCAGTAAGAAAGTCTGGGGCGCAGGCAGCTCAACCATAAAACGCAGCACGCCCAGGCCCCGCCCGGAGAACTCGCCATTTTCGCTGGCGGTGATGGGGGTCCAGGGGAGGCTCTCGACCGCGCCAGACGCAATCTTCGCCTGAATCGTGTCGGCGGAAAAGGCAAACCGCCCCCCGCGCCCTGTGGAAGCGACAACCTGCCCCGCGCGAAACTCAATGACCGTTTGATTCATGTTTCCCATTGTACCTGTGCTCCCATCGTAACTTTGCTCGTGCGCGGCTACTTACCCGAGCGCTTCTGTTTTTGGGGCTCGGCGTAGAGCTCTGAGAGGGCTTGTAGAGAACTCCGTGGGTTCGCAGCCTCTTCGGTGAGCAGCTCCTCGTGGCGCTGGCGGATCGCCCGCATTTTTTTTGCCGCGCGGATCGTCAGGGCGATGATGGTCGGGATGCCAAAGACCCAAATGACGATGCGCAAGTTTTCGTAGGGTGTCACGTCTCTATTGTACCGCTCTTGTTTATGGGGACTTTATGGGGGCAGGGACGGTATAATATTTCCATGGCCAAGATCAATCCCGGCGACACGGTTACTGTCGTCCAGCGTGAGCAAACGCCCGCTGACATTAAGAGCGGAATGTACTATCCCCACTACGGCGGTCTCAGTGGCACTATTCTCAAAGTCTATAACGACGAAGCCTCGGTGCTAATAGACCGTGAGACACTTCCCGCCGATCTGCGTAAGCGCCACGAAGAGAACGAGAAGGCCATGAAAGTCAAGTGGCTCGATGGCCTCTCCGACGAAGCCCGTAACCGCCTGACGGGGGCGGAGAAGAAGTTTGGTCTCAACTACGCCATCCTCGTTTCCGTTCTGGATCTCGCACCTGGTGAGGCAAAGCGGCTGACACCAAACGAGCTGGATGCTGCCGAGGAAGCGTTTCTGGCAAGCCGGAAGTAGACCGCCCAATGGAATTGGGCGTCTAGG